>NZ_WUMG01000020.1:0-89481 GCF_009827015.1 Delftia sp. CH05
CCAGCGGCGTTCCAGTCGCGTAGGCGGCGCCAGCAAGTCATGCCGCTGCCGTACCCAAGGGATTGGGGAAGGTCTTCCCACGGAATGCCTGTTTGCAACACAAACAGGATGCCGTTGAGGGCGGCTTCATCGCTGACTGCGAGCTTGCGCGCACCGCCTTTGGCGGAAGGTACGAAGGCAGGGATGAGGGGTTGTAGCTGTCGCCACAGTTCTTTGCTTACAGGTCGTCGTGCCATGAGGGCAGCGAGCATAACTGCTCTGCGGGGGCCTGTGACGAAGTGGTGTTAGCCACTCTTAGTACAAGATCTGATAATAAAGATGCCCTGTCTACAGCTCAGAGAAAATTTCCAAGAAATGAGTTGCACAATGGAAAGGGCGATGCATTCCGTCATTGTTATTGGTCTTGCATTATGAGCTTAAGGATGGGGGTAGACCAGGCGAAATCTGTTGGCGATACTCACGAGGAGTATGGAACAAAAGCAGGTCAAGCAAAAAAGGAGGAAATAATGGATTTGCACAACAATCAAAAAGGCAGAAATTGCTCGCTATCTTCAAAAACAAAAAATGACTGTGAAAATAAATGCCAAGATAGTCTTGATGATGGCAGTCTATGGTTTATAGATAAAGATTCTGGCGCGCTCACCACAAGCCAAGATTGGCAAATTCCATGAAAATTAAATTAACAGCAATTATTATTATTTCAATAATATTGAGTTGGTATTTCTTTAAAAAAGATGATTTTAGTTATTATATAAATAGAGATTACGATTTTGTTTGCATATTTCCGCCATATACGCCAAAATTATTTATTATTGAGGATTTGAAGAAATATTCAAATAATATAAAAGATAATATGAAATATAAAGAATCAATGGATGACGGAATTTTTACTTATTTCTTTATAAAAAATAAAGAAATAATTTCTTCTGGTGAAGAAATGGTGATAAATAATTCGATGGGTAAATATGGGTGTTTTGGTAAATAAAATATTACCATGATTTAATATTCCGTGGGATAAAGACTAGTGCCAAGTGGCATAGATTTTTCTTGGCTAATGCACTCATGCAGTTAAGCGAGACTTTTGATATTGCATCTATGCAAAGGTGGGTGTGCACGTCGATCTATAACATTTCAGCAGGCCGGTAACAGCGCTATCCACCACTACCACTGCCATTGCGGCCACTCGGGCACACCAATAGCCCTGACGGACCGGCGAGGGCCAGCCAAGCTGTATCCCTGGAGCAATGCGCTGCAGTAATACAACCCGCAGGGCATCCACAAGGCGATGCGGCTGCTGGGGGCACGCTTAAGACGCCGCCGTTGCTCGTTCAAATAGAACAAGGTATTGATTGTGGTAGATTATTCCCTTATCAAAAATATTGCTTTTGGCATAAAAAAATATGTAGAAAAACAGGAGATTCTACATCTTTCTTTCATGAGAACCCATAGTGATCTTGTGAAGCTATCAAATATAGAATTTCTTCCTCGCAGCGGATTTGTTTTTGATGAGGAGATGAATAAGTGGGAATTTAAAAAGCATGGATGTGGTTATGAGTTCTCTCATGAAGGTGCGGTTATTGATATAAATGATTATTTCCTGTCGAATGGAGATTTTTTTAGCGCAAATAGATTATTCTTCTATTTTGAATCGATTGGATTTAATTTCAAAAACCAATATGCTGATGATGCAATTAAATCAGCCTTGATTTATTTGGAATCTACAGGAGAGATCGTGAAGGTGCTGCCGACGGGGTATTATAAGTTACTTTCATCTTAATGCTGTCATTAATTTAATTGTTAATCTAGTTAATAAAGGGGATAAAATCTTATTGATTTTATAAAATGCATAACAAGCTCCAGGGCTACTCACAATCGGCGGGTAACAGGATAGGAAGATATTGAGATGCCTCGCTTGAAATATCCTGAAATGAGAATGGAATTGCTCGGATATTTGAGGAAACTCAAGGATTTGAAATATCAGATGAAAGCCTGGGTGAATCAGGACTTTCCTGCAGACGTTCAATACGACCATCTTGATTTGGCCATACATTTCATTTTTGACGATACGGATCTTGGCAGTGATGCTCGTATGGCGATCGGTGAAATTCTTCTCGATGAGCAGGAGGCATCACTGATGGGGCAGTTGGTGGATGCCATCAATGCCGTCTTTGAGGCGTACGGCACGGACATGCCGGAAAGCTTCTACATGCAAGTTGGCGAATGGACGAGAGTGGAGGCCTGTGCCGAAAGGGCGTTCGATTGTCTGGAGGGGAGCAACGCCGCTGGCTGCCCCGAGCCGCTGGATTGACACGGGCATGCCAGACGACTAGCCGGGGAAAGACCATGGCTGATCGTGATGTCCAGTCGATGGTAAAGAGTACCGTAGCGTTGCCAGGTTCGTGGAACAACAAGATGTTTTCCACTGGTAGCCCGCCCCCAAAACCTGCCAGACAATCCATAAAAACCAAGGCACCGTTCCATGACAACTTCAACCCCCCTTGCCGAACCCGAATTGAGAGCCTTCGCAGCGGCGGCGGCCGAGCAGCAGCGATGCGCGGACTGCGCTGTGCTGTGGAGGCCGGGCTGGGAGTCCTTGTCGGGTGCGGACAAGACTTCGCATCTGCAGCAGGTTGGTGCGCTGGGCACGCCGGAGACGCGGGAACTGCTCGATGAATATCACCCACAGGGCACGAACCAGTGGTCGCCGGATGCTCCCATCGCCCTGGGCTGGCACCCGTACAACCGCTGCACGCTCTGGCGCTGCCACCATTGCAATGCCGCCTTTCTGCGCTACACGGAGTACGGCGGCTACTACCAGTACGATCGCATCCGGCCGCTGCTGGCGCATCTGATCGTCACGCCCGAGCAGGGCCGCGTCTGAGCGGCGCTGCTCGGCCGGCTCAGGTCCAGTCGAAGGTGAACAGCGCCGTGCGGCTTTCCGGCTCGTAGAACAGCAGGATGCTGTCCGCGCCCGTGGCGCACCAGTTGTAGCCGGCCACGTTGGCCACGTGGAAGAAGGGCTTGCCGTCGCGGGTGATGCGGATGCCGTCGTCTTCCAGTTCATCGCCCATGCCGGCGTTTTCCGCTTCGTCCAGCTGGAAGGCCGGGGGAATGGGCGGGTGGCTGGTCCAGTTGCCGTACCAGATGCCGCCGCCCAGGCTGTCCAGGTAGTCCTGCTCCATGGGCTCGCCCTTGCCGTAGCGCGAGTAGCTGGCCAGTCGGCCATGCTGGGCGTAGTAGGCACTGGCCTTGGCGTGGCTGGCCAGCATTTCGTCGGTGTGCTCGCAGGCGAAGGCGTCCTTGGTGAACTGGCCGCCATGCTGCGGCGCGCGCTGGAAGAAGCCTTCGTTGCCCAGGAAGCGGTAGCGGTTGTCGGGCGTCAGTTCCAGCGCAAACCAGTTGGGGGCGGTGAAGGCGTTGTGGTGGGCTTCGGTCTCATCGCCTATGCAGCCCTCGAAGGGCTCGACGGGGCACAGCATGTGGACCACGGTGCCGGCCAGTTCGGGCCGCACCAGGCCCAGGTCGATGGAGATCAGCGGCAGCAGGTGCTCGGCCAGCCAGGGCTGGTCGGTCACGAAGATGTCGGCGGCGGCGGGAAAAGGGGTGAGGCCCGGCTTCAGTTCGCGGACTTCGGTTTGCTGGGTCAAGAGGGACTCCTGGGTGAGGGGATGGTGGTGCCGGGGGTGATCTCGAAGATGTCCTGGTCCGATGCGGCTGCGCTCTCGTGGTAGATGTCGTAGAGGTACTGCGCCAGTTCGGCGTGGGTGACATCGCAGGGAATGGCCAGCAGGGCGGGCGCGCGCTTGCCGTCGGCGCCGACGTTGAAGCAGCGCCACTGGGCCTGCGCGCGTTCGATGGCGATGATGCGGCCGAAGACATTGAACCGGTATTTTTCCAAGGGAGATCCTCCTGGCGATCCGGCATCGTAGCGGCTGTCGAGGGGCTCATGCGTGTTCTCCCTAGGTTCGTGCCGGCGTTTCGTCTATATATTTCAAACCTAAACTATTCAGGCTTAAAGTTCTTGGGCCTGGATTCTGAACCTGGGGCGTCCTGTGCCGTCGCCCTGCGAGAAAAGGGTTTGCGGTATGAAGATCGTCTGTATCGGTGGAGGTCCCGCCGGCCTGTACTTCGGCCTGCTGATGAAGCTGCAGGACCCCGCCAACGAGGTCACGGTGGTGGAGCGCAACCGGCCCTACGACACCTTTGGCTGGGGCGTGGTGTTCTCGGACGCCACCATGGACAACCTGCGCGAGGCCGATCCGGTGTCGGCCCGCACCATTGGTGACGCCTTCAACCACTGGGACGATATCGACATCCACTTCAAGGGCCGAAGCCTGCGCAGCAGCGGCCATGGCTTCATCGGCATAGGCCGCAAGAAGCTGCTCAACATCCTGCAGGCGCGCTGCGAGGACGTGGGCGTGAAGCTGGTGTTCGAGAACTTCGTGCAGGACGACCAGGCGATGGCGCGCGAGTACGACGCAGACCTGGTCATCGCCTCGGACGGCATCAACAGCCAGGTGCGCACGCGCTATGCCGATACCTTTCGGCCCGATATCGACCAGCGCCGCTGCCGCTTCGTGTGGCTGGGCACGACCAAGGTGTTCGATGCCTTCACCTTCGCCTTCGTGCAGACCGAGCACGGCTGGTTCCAGGCCCATGCCTACCGCTATGAAGACGGCATGTCCACCTTCATCGTGGAGACGCCCGAGGAGACCTGGCAGGCCGCCGGCATAGAGCAGATGAGCCAGGAAGAGGGCATTGCCTATTGCGAAAAACTGTTCACCCCCTGGCTGGACGGCCATGCCCTGGTCAGCAATGCCACGCACCTGCGCGGCTCGGCCATCTGGATCCGCTTTCCGCGCGTGATCTGCAATACCTGGGTGCACTGGAATGCGCTGGACACGCTGCGCGGCCCGCGCAGCGTGCCCGTGGTGCTGATGGGCGATGCGGCGCACACGGCGCATTTCTCGATTGGCTCGGGCACCAAGCTGGCGCTGGAGGATGCGATCGAGCTGGCGCGCAGCCTGCGGTCTGCGGGGGGCATCGAGGCCGGCCTGCGCCACTACGAGGAGGTGCGTAGCGTGGAGGTGCTCAAGATCCAGAACGCGGCGCGCAATTCCACGGAATGGTTCGAGAACGTGGAGCGCTATGCGGGCCTGGAGCCGGAGCAGTTCGCCTATTCGCTGCTGACGCGCTCGCAGCGCATCTCGCACGAGAACCTGCGCCTGCGCGATGCCGCCTGGCTGCAGGGCTTCGAGCGCTGGATTGCCGAGCATGCGGGCGAGACCGTGCCCGAAGGCCGCCGCCCGCCCATGCCCATGCTCACGCCCTACCAGGCGCGCGGCCTGCGGCTGAAGAACCGCATCGTGGTCTCGCCCATGGCCATGTATTCCTGCACCGACGGCGTGCCTGGCGACTTCCACCTGGTGCACCTGGGCGCGCGCGCCATGGGCGGCGCGGGCCTGGTGATGGTGGAGATGACCTGCACCTCGCCCGACGCGCGCATCACGCCCGGCTGCCCCGGGCTGTGGAACGACGAGCAGGCGCAGGCCTTTGGGCGCATCGTTGATTTTGTGCACGCGCAGGGCGGGGCGCACATTGGTATGCAGCTGGGGCATGCGGGCCGCAAGGGTTCCACCCAACTGGGCTGGCAGCAGATCGACCATCCGCTGGAGCAGGGCAACTGGCCGCTGCTGTCGGCGTCGGCACTGCCGTACTTGGAGGGGCTCTCGCAAGTGCCCCGCGCCATGACCCGCGCCGACATGGACCGCGTGCGCGAGGACTTCGTGGCCGCCACGCGGCGCGCCGCGGCAGCGGGATTTGACTGGCTGGAGCTGCACTGCGCGCACGGCTATCTGCTGTCCAGCTTCATCTCGCCGCTGACCAACCGGCGCGACGACGAATACGGCGGCAGCCTGGACAACCGCCTGCGCTTTCCGCTGGAGGTGTTCAAGGCGGTGCGTGCAGCCTGGCCGCAGGACAAGCCCATGTCGGTGCGCATCTCGGCCCATGACTGGGTGGAGGGCGGCATCACGCCCGACGATGCGGTGGAGATCGCACGCCGCTTCAAGGCGGCGGGCGCCGACATGATCGACTGCTCCTCGGGCCAGGTCAGCCCCGACCAGAAGCCGGTGTACGGCCGCATGTACCAGACGCCGTTTGCCGACCGCGTGCGCAACGAGGCCGGCATACCGACCATTGCCGTGGGCGCCATCTTCGAGGCCGACCATGCCAACGCCATCATCGCCTCGGGCCGGGCCGACCTGTGCGCGCTGGCGCGTCCGCACCTGGCCGATGCCGCCTGGACGCTGCGCGAGGCCGCACGCCTGGGCGCCCACGATGTGGACTGGCCGCCGCAGTACCAGCCCGGCAAGCGCCAGTTGGAAACCAACTTCGAACGCGCCGCCGCCATGGCGCAGTTGGACGCGAAATGAAACTACACCCCCTGAGTCGCTTCGCGCCTTCCCCCTCTCTCGCTTCGCGGGAGGGGGACGACACCGTCGGTGCGGGGCGGCCCTTCCTCGGCGTCCCTCGCTGTGTGGCGCGCCGGTTTCATAGGTTGCGGGTGGCTCGCATCGCCACGGGTGATTGAAATGACCATATCTTTGAATCTTCTTGAAGGGCGCCATGCCCTGGTGACGGGCGGGGCGCGCGGCATAGGCCTGGCCTGCGCGCGGGCGCTGCTGGCGCGCGGCGCGCGGGTCACGCTGCTGGGACGCGATGGTGCAGCGCTGGAGGCTGCCGTGCGCGAGCTGGGCGGCACGGCACCGGCAGCACAGATGGTGCAGTCCGTGCAGGCGGATATTGCCGACGAGGACTCGGTGCGTCAGGCCTTCGCGCAGGCCGAGGCGGCCTTCGGCCCCGTGCAGGTGCTGGTCAACAACGCGGGCCAGGCCAGCAGCCAGAAGTTCGAGCGCACCGATGCCGCACTGTGGCAGGCGATGCTGGCCGTCAACCTCACAGGCACCTTCCACTGCATGCAGGCCGCGCTGCCGGGCATGCTGTCTGCGCGCTGGGGCCGCATCATCAATGTGGCCAGCACGGCAGGGCTGATCGGCTATGCCTATGTCAGCGCCTATTGCGCGGCCAAGCATGGCGTGATCGGCCTCACGCGCTCGCTGGCGCTGGAGACGGCGGGCAAGGGCGTCACGGTGAACGCGGTCTGCCCCGGCTATACCGAGACCGACATCGTGCGCGGCGCCGTGGCCAACATCGTGGACAAGACCGGCATGACGGCGGATGAGGCCCGTGCCAGGCTGGCCGAACGCAACCCGCAGGGCCGCCTGGTCCAGCCCGAGGAAGTGGCCGAGACCGTGGCCTGGCTGGCCCTGCCGGCGTCCGCCTCGGTCAACGGCCAGTCCATTGCCGTCGATGGCGGCGAGGTGATGACCGGCTGAACCCGGTCCACCCCCGTTTTCTGAATTCTTGATGGAGACACCATGAGCACCCAGCCCGAAGAACACAGCATGAAGCACCACAAGCGCCCCCTGGCCGGCTACGAGGCCAGGACCTTTGTGTGGCAGGTATCGGCCGACGGCAAGATCGGCACCATCACCCTGAACCGGCCCGAGCGCAAGAACCCGCTGACCTTCGGCTCCTATGCCGAGCTGCGAGACCTGTTCCGCGCCCTGGTCTATGCCACCGACATCAAGGCCGTGGTGGTCACGGGCGCGGGCGGCAATTTCTGCTCGGGCGGCGATGTGCACGAGATCATCGGCCCGCTCACCAAGATGAGCATGCCCGAGCTGCTGGACTTCACGCGCATGACGGGCGACCTGATCAAGGCCATGCGCGCCTGCCCGCAGCCCATCGTGGCAGCCGTGGACGGCATCTGCGCGGGCGCGGGCGCCATGGTCGCGCTGGCGGCCGACATGCGCCTGGGCACGCCGGCCGCGCGCACGGCGTTTCTCTTCACCCGCGTAGGCCTGGCCGGTGCCGACATGGGCGCCTGCACGCTGCTGCCGCGCATGATCGGCCAGGGCCGCGCCTCCGAGCTGCTGTACACGGGCCGCGCCATGACGGCCGAGGAGGGCGCTGCCTGGGGCTTCTTCAATGCATTGCACAGCCCCGAGCAGATCAGCGAAGCCGCCCACGCGCTGGCCGCCCAGCTGGCCGCCGGCCCCACCTTTGCCCATGGCGTGACCAAGAAGCTGCTGCACCAGGAATGGAACATGGGCGTGGACGAGGCCATCGAGGCCGAAGCCGAGGCTCAGGCCATCTGCATGCAGACGCGCGACTTCCACCGCGCCTACGAGGCCTTCGTGGCCAAGCAAAAGCCCGTCTTTGAAGGAAACTGAAATGCGTGATTCCTCCTGGCTGGACTGGCCTTTCTTCGACGACGCCCATCGCACGCTGGCGCATGAGGCCGATGCCTGGTGCGCCCAATCCCTGGGCGATGTGGACCACCACGATGCCGATGCAGCCTGCCGCCAACTGGTGAAGGCCCTGGGCCAGGCCGGCTGGCTGCGCTATGCCGTGCCGTCCGGCCCCGGCGGCGCCTGGGGCGGGGCCTTGCCCGAGGTGGACTCGCGTGCGGTCTGCATCCTGCGCGAGACCCTGGCCCGCCATGAAGGCCTGGCCGACTTCGCCTTTGCCATGCAGGGCCTGGGCAGCGGTGCGATATCGCTCATGGGGTCGGAAGCGCTGCGCCAGCGCTACCTGCCGCGCGTGGCGCGTGGCGAGGCCATTGCGGCCTTTGCGCTGTCCGAGCCCGATGCCGGCTCCGACGTGGCCGCCATGGCCTGCGAGGCGCGGCTCGAAGGCGACCACTATGTGCTCAATGGCGCCAAGACCTGGATCTCCAACGGCGGCATTGCCGACTTCTACTGCGTGTTCGCCCGCACGGGCGAGGCGCCGGGGGCGCGCGGCATCAGCGCCTTCGTGGTCGATGCGGACACGCCGGGTTTCTCCATTGGCGAGCGCATCGAACTGATCGCGCCGCACCCGCTGGCCACCATCCGTTTCGACAACTGCCGCATACCCGTGTCGCAGCGGCTGGGCGAGCCGGGGCAGGGCTTCAAGCTGGCCATGATGACGCTGGACATCTTCCGCGCCTCGGTGGCCGCCGCCGCACTGGGCTTTGCGCGCCGCGCGCTGGACGAAGGCCTGGCACGCGCCAAGTCACGCCGCATGTTCGGCCAGACCCTGGGCGACCTGCAGCTGACCCAGGCCGCGCTGGGTGACATGGACACGGCCATCGACGCATCGGCCCTGCTGACCTACCGGGCCGCCTGGATGCGCGATGTGAAGAAGACGCGCACCACGCGCGAGGCGGCCATGGCCAAGATGACGGCCACTGAATCGGCCCAGGCCGTGATCGACCGTGCGCTGCAGATGTTCGGCGGGGCGGGCGTGGTCTCGGGCATGCCGGTGGAGACGCTGTACCGCGAGATCCGCGCGCTGCGCATCTACGAGGGCGCGACCGAGGTGCAGAAACTCATCATCGCGCGCGAGCTGCTCAAGGCCTGAGCGGCAGGCTGCCCATTCAACGCAAAGCCAGGGAACATCGCATGCAAGCCTCCGCCCACATCGATACTTTCGCCCGGGACCATCTGCCGCCGCCCGACCAATGGCCCGAGTTCCTGCTCGACGGGCCGGACGTGGCCTATCCCGAACGCCTGAACTGCGCGGCCGAACTGGTCGATGCCATGGTGGCGCGCGGCCAGGGCGGGCGCGTTGCCCTGCGCTGGAGGCAGGGCGCGGACCAGGCCGCCATGACCTATGCCGAACTGCAGGCGCTGACCAACCGCATCGCCCATGTGCTGGTGGAAGACCTGCAGCTGGTGCCCGGCAACCGGCTGCTGCTGCGCGGCCCCAACAACGCCATGATGGCCGCGTCCTGGCTGGCCGCCATCAAGGCCGGGCTGGTGACGGTGCCCACCATGCCGCTGCTGCGCGCCAAGGAGCTGCAGCAGATCATCGCCAAGGCCCAGGTGCAGGCCGTGCTGTGCGATGTGCGCCTCAAGGACGAGGTGCAGCTGTGCCTGCAGCCCGGCCATGAACACCATTGCCCGGACCTCTCGCGCGTGCTGTATTTCAACGACGGCGCAGCCGATGCGTTGGACGCCCTGGCCGCAGCCAAGCCCGACACCTTCGCCTGCTGCGATACATCGGCGGACGATGTCTGCCTGATCGCCTTCACCAGCGGCACCACGGGCGCGCCCAAGGGCTGCATGCATTTCCACCGCGACGTGCTGGCCATGTGCGACCTGTTCCCGCGCCATGTGATCCGGCCGGGCCCGGACGACATCTTCTGCGGCACGCCGCCGCTGGCCTTCACCTTTGGCCTGGGCGGGCTGCTGTGCTTTCCGCTGCGCGTGGGCGCCAGCACCGTGCTGGCCGAAAAGCTCACGCCCGAAGGGCTGCTGCAGGTGGTGCAGGATTTCCGCGCCACCATCGTCTTCACCGCGCCCACCTTCTACCGGCAGATGGCGGCGCAGGCAGCGCGCTTCGACCTGTCGTCGCTCAGGAAAAGCGTGTCGGCCGGTGAGGCCCTGCCGGACGCCACGCGCCAGCTGTGGAAGCAGGCCACGGGCATCGAGATGATCGACGGCATCGGCGGCACCGAGCTCATCCACGTCTTCGTGTCCAGCCCGCCCGAGGAGGTGCGCGCGGGCGCCATCGGCAAGGTCGTGCCCGGCTACGTGGCCCAGGTGGTGGACGACGACATGCAGCCCGTGCCCGACGGCACGCCCGGCCGCCTGGCCATCAAGGGGCCGACCGGCTGCCGGTATCTTGCCGACGAGCGCCAGAAGCGCTTTGTGCAAAACGGCTGGAACCTGCCCGGCGACACCTTTGTGCGCGACTCCGACGGCTATCTGTTCTATCAGGCGCGCAATGACGACATGATCATCTCGGCTGGCTACAACATCGCCGGCCCCGAGGTGGAGGATGCGCTGCTGCGCCACGAGGCCGTGGCCGAATGCGGCGTGATCGGCGCGGCAGACGACGAGCGCGGCCAGGTGGTCAAGGCCTTTGTGGTGCTCAAGCCCGGCTTTGCGGCCGGCGACGACATGGCCGCCACGCTGCAGGCCTTCGTCAAGGCCAGCATTGCGCCCTACAAGTACCCGCGCGCCATTGTCTTCGTGCCGGCCCTGCCGCGCACCGAGACCGGCAAGCTGCAGCGATTCGTGCTGCGCAAGATGCCGTGAGCGCGCGCCATGGCCTCCGCCTTCGTCAGCCAGGTGCAGGTGCTGTTTCGCCATTGCGATCCGGCCGGCATCGTCTTTTACCCGCGCTATTTCGAGATGGTCAACGACCTGGTGGAGGAATGGTTCGACAGGGGAATGGGCCTGCCATTCCACACCCTGCATGTACAGCGCCAGGTGGGCACGCCCACGGTGTCGGTGCAATGCGATTTCACGGCGCCCAGCCGCTGGCACGACACGCTGCGCCAGGTATTGGAGGTGCGCCGCATCGGCGGGGCATCGTTCCAGTTCGATGTGCGTTTCGAGGGGCCGGACGGCCAGCGACGGCTGTCTGCGCGCATGACCATCGTCACCATGGATTTGCGCAGCATGAAGGCCACGCCACTGCCGGCCGATCTGCGCGAGCGCCTGCAGGCCTATCTGGTGCCGCAGGACGGTTTTACGGATTCAACGAGAACAGGATGAAGCAATGAAGACTCTGCAACCCCCGGACTGGCTGGCGCCCCGAGGCTATGCCAATGGCATCCTCACCGAAATGACGGTCGGCTCCCGGCTGGTGTTTGTCGGCGGGCAGATTGGCTGGAACGGCCAGCAGCAATTCGAGACGGACGACTTTGCCGGACAGGTGCGGCAGGCGCTGGCCAATATCGTCGCCATCCTCGCCGAAGGCGGCGCCAGGCCCGAGCACATCGTGCGCATGACCTGGTATGTGACCGACAAGCAGGAATACGTGGCGGCCTATCCGGCCATTGGAAAGCACTACCGCGAACTGATCGGGCGGCATTTCCCCGCCATGACGGCGGTGGAGGTGGCGGATCTGGTGGAAGACCGGGCCAAGGTGGAGATCGAGGTCACGGCGGTGGTGCCTGCATGACGCACCTCTGAGCATGTGCCCGCGCATGTGCGCCGCCGTGCGGGCGGGCCCATGCGCGGCAGGGACTCACTTGATTTCGAACAGGGTGCGGTCCTTGCCCAGGATCCAGTTCGGCGGCTTGCCGCGGCCGGTCCAGGTCTTGCCGGACTCGGGGTCCTGGTACTTGGCGGGGGCGCTCTTCTTGCCATCGGGCTTCCAGGGGAAGACCTGCTGTGCCGTGAAGCCAAACTCCCGGACCAGTTCCTGCACCGATGCCAGAGCCGCTTTGGACTCCAGCTTGCGGGCCTCGTCGATTTGCTGGTCGAGCAGTTTTTTCTGGGCAATCAGCTCTTGGTATGTAGTCATCTTGATAGAAGAATTTCTAAGTGCGGCTATTTGTCGAAAACTGCGCAGCAAGAACAACGACCCGGAACTCTTTACGCAATGGTCAAGGTTGGTGCATGTGCAGTGGGGGATGAAGATATCACCGTAAGTATAAATACTGATGATGTGAGCGTTCTATGAGGTGTAGACAGCTTCTTCTCATGCCTGGGCATATTCCGAGGCGATCCGCATTATATCCAGCAGCATCTTGATAACCGCCACTTTACAAAAGCTGTTGCGTCTTTGTTACATTTGCAGAGCATTGTGGTTGGCGCTTCCTCCTCTGGAGAGGGCGTGCTGGCATGCTTTTCCTGGGCAGCCGCGACGAGGTGATCGTACAAGTTCCCATTTCAGAACCGGTTGCGGGTGTTGATTTTGTTTCATCAATCGATTTTATTTATCGATTTATAAAATAAATTACATGTGATTCGATTCTGCTATTTAATCTTGCGATTAACACGCGTTGTTTCATTTGTCTTGTCGATTGGCTGGATAGATTTTTTGTATTGCGAGGATTGAATTCCTGGCCGTGGTTTGAAATATCTTCCGCCGATATCGCGTAAATTCATGAGCCGTTGATTGCCAGGCCATTGCAGTCCCGGGAATGCCTTTGGGGCTGATTCTTCAGGCGCAGTTTCGCGGCCCGGCCATGCCCGCCAGGCAGCGGGCGCGTACCGAACGCTTGATTGGCGTGCCACCAACAGCCTGTTAGGATCGCCGCACTACAACGATCCACACCCTGGCAGACATGGCAAGAAGGCAGACCAGTGCCCACGACGGCAACGAGACCCGCGAGACCCTTCTCAAGCTGGCCGCCCGCACCTTCGGTGAGCAGGGCTACTCTGCCACCACCATGCGCAACATTGCCGAGCAGTCCGGGATCGAGGCCGCCAGCATCTACTACCACTTCGCCTCCAAGGAGGAGCTGGTGGACGAGGTCATGGAGCAGGGCGGCAACCGCATCATCAGCCAGCAGCAGGAGCGCCTTGCCGCGCTGGGCGCCGACGCCACGGCCGAGCAGCGTTTCCGCGCAGCCGTGCTGGGCCAGATGGCGGGCCTGATCAAGCATGGGGACTTCGCCCTGGCCCACGGCCGCCTGCTGGGCCAGTTGCCCGACAAGGTGCGCGAACGCCAGATCAAGCGCCGCGAGCGCCACCAGAAATTCTGGAGCGGCCTGCTCGAAGACCTGCGCGCCGAAGGCCGCCTGCGGGCCGATGCCGACATCCACCTGGCGCGCATCATGATCCTGGGCAGCATCAACTCCATACAGTCCTGGTTCAACCCCCGCAAGGGCTCGCTGGAGAAGGTGGCGGACCAGATCTGCGACATGTTCTTCCGGGGCGTGGGGCCCGCAGATCAATAGGCACAATGCGGGAAATCGCCAGTCGGCTGTCACATGCCTGTGCCATATTGCCGCGCTGTCTCCGGGCCCGTGCTGAAAATGCCGGCGGACAGTTAACGATATTGAATTGTCAATAGTAAGATCGCCGTCTTATGCGTCTGCTTGTTTTGCGCCTGCTATTGCTGGCCGTGTTCTTCAACACGGCCATTGGCATGCCCCTGCATGGCGCAACGCATATCCAGCAGGCGGCGGCAGCGCCCGGCCAGGCGTTTGCCGGCCTGAACGGCTGCGAGGACAAGGCGCCGGCCGGTGAAAAGGCGGAAGCCGCGGAAGCCGTCTGCGTCTGGTGCATGGGCCATGCACCGCATGCGGCGGCCTGGCTGCCGCACTTCGGCCTGCCGCTGGCCGTGGCCGCGCCGCCTGAGAGGGTGCCGCCGCGCACCGTGGGCGGCGCCATCCCCTCGCAGAACCGCTGGGCCTTTGCATCGCGCGACCCGCCGCGCTGAATCCGCAAGCACTTTTCTCCTTCTCTGCCGCCAGCACCCGTTGGTGCTGGCGGCATGTCCGTGTTTGCGCGCGCCGGCTTCTGATGCCGGCGGCATGCGCCCGTGCCCGTTTTCATCATGACTGCCTTCTCCATCCTCGCGAAGCCGCTCCCCGGCCTTCGCCCGCTGCCGCTTGCCCTGAGCGCTGCCGCTTTCTTCTCCACGCCCGTGCTGGCCCAGGGCCCGGAACAAACTGCGGCATCCGTGCCGTCAGCGCCGTCGTCCCAGGAGCAGACCCTGCTGCCTGCCGTGGAAGTCGTGGGTCGCACGGCCTCGGGCGCCTATCACACCGATGAGGCGGCAGGCGCCAAGACCGACCTGCCGCTGCGCGAGCTGCCGCAGTCGGTGCGCGTGATCACGCGCCAGGCCATGGACGACCTGGGAGCCACCAAGCTCGACGATGTGCTGGACTATGTGGGCGGCGTCTCGCGCCAGAACAACTTTGGCGGCCTGTGGGACAACATCGTCATTCGCGGCCTGCCCGGCGATCAGAACGTGGGCATGGCCACCTTGTTCAACGGCTTTTCCTCGGGGCGCGGCTTCAACGCGCCGCGTGATCTGGCCGGCGTGGAGCGCATCGAGTTCCTCAAGGGCACGGCCGCTGCGCTCTACGGCAGCAGCGAGCCGGGCGGCACGCTGAACGTCGTCTCCAAGCGTCCGCTGTGGACGCCTTCGCATTCCGTGGAAGCCTATGCGGGCAGCTACGGGCTGCGGCGCGGCGCGCTCGACAGCACGGGGCCGATTGGCGAGAACTTTGCCTACCGGCTCAACATCGCCGTGGAGGACCGCGACAGCTTCCGCGACTTCGTGGGCGCCAGCCGCCAGGTGATTGCGCCGGCCTTCACCTGGAAGCTGGGACGCGATACGGTGCTGGAGTACTCGGGCGAGCTGCTGCGCCACAAGACGCCGCTGGACCGTGGCGTGGTGGCCGTGGGCGACCGCCTGGGCGCCATCTCGCGCAGCCGCTTCCTGGGCGACCCGCGCGATGGCGATGTGACGGTGGAAAACCGCACGCACCAGTTCATCCTCTCGCATGAGTGGAGCGCGCAGTGGCGCAGCCGCCTGGGCCTGTCCTACCGCGAGACCTCGATCAACGGCTTTTCCACCGAACCCCATGCGCTGCTGGCCAATGGCGACCTGACGCGCCAGCGGCGTTTCCGCGACTACCAGTCCGACGACATCGCCGTGCAGGCCGAGCTGCAGGGCACGGTGAAAACGGGCACCGTCGAACACGAGCTGCTGCTGGGTCTGGAGAGCTTTCGCTTCGACATGGATACGGTGATGCTGCGCGCCAACCCCACGGCGGCCAATCCCTATGCCATCAATATCTACAACCCCGTCTACGGCGGCACGCAGCCCGTGCCCACGGCCAATACCGATACCTTCGAGCGCCAGCGCAACACGGCCTTCTACCTGCAGGACGCCATCAAGCTCTCGCCCCAGTGGCGCGTGGTGGCCGGCCTGCGCATGGACCGCTATGACCAGTCGCTGCACAACCGCCGCACGGGCGCGACCACGCAGCAGGACCCGACCTCGACCTCTCCGCGCCTGGGCCTGAGCTGGCTGCCGCTGCCGCAATGGACCTTCTATGCCAACGTGGGCCGCTCGTTCCGGCCCAACGTGGGCGTCGATGTGGCCGGCGCGGGCTTCAGTCCCGAATCCGGCCGCTCCATGGAGCTGGGCGCCAAGTGGGAAAGCGCCGACCGGCGCATGGGCGCCACGGCCGCGCTGTTCGACATCCGCAAGCGCAACGTGCTGACGGCCGACCCGGGCAACGCCGGCTACTCGGTCTCGGCCGGCGAGATCCGCAGCCGGGGGCTGGAGTTCGACTTTGCCGGCCAGGTCACGCAGCGTTGGCGCCTGAATGCGAGCCTGGTGCTCAACGACGTGGAGATCTCGCGCGACAACACGCTGGAAGTGGGCGGGCGCCTGCTCAACGTGCCCAAGGTCAACGGCAGCGTGCTGGCGGTCTACGAGAACGCCTTCTCCAACGGCCAGCGCTACGGCATTGGCGGCGGCGTCACCCGCGTGGGCAAGCGCCTGGGCCAGGCCCGCACGCAGGCCGAGGCCGACGCTGGCAAGGCGGCCTTCGATCTGCCCGGCTACACCACCGCCAAGCTGGTGGCCTACTGGCGCATCAGCCCCACGCTGCGCCTGACGCTGGACGTGGACAACCTCTTTGACAAGACCTACTACACCAGCTCGTACAGCCGGCTGTGGGTGACGCCGGGCACCGCCCGCACCGTCACCGTAGGCCTTCAAGCCAAGTTCTGAGCCCCGCCATGCATCCATCCCTTCCTGTTTCTTCCAACCCCACTTCTGCCTCCTCGCCCGTGCTCCAAGCACTGGGCGCCGTGGTGGACTATGGCGAGCGCACCATCCTCCAGGGCCTGGACCTGGCCGTGCATGCCGGCGAGATCTATGCGCTGCTGGGCGCCAACGGCGCGGGCAAGACCACCACGCTGAGCCTGTTCCTGGGCTTTGTGCGGCCGCGCAGCGGCCAGGTGCGCGTGCAGGGCGTGGACCCGGTGACGGCTGCCGCGCAGGCGCGCGGCCTGATCGCCTATATCCCCGAGAACGTGGCGCTGTACGAGCACCTGAGCGCGCGCGAGAACGTGGCCTATCTGCTGGACCTGGCGGGCCAGCCCGCCAGCAGGGATGCCATCGGCCAGGCCTTGTCCGCTGCAGGGCTGGATGCGGCCGCGCATGACCGGCGCGTCTCGGGCTTTTCCAAGGGCATGCGGCAGAAGGTGGCCATTGCGCTGGCGCTGGCACGCAAGGTGCCGGCACTGCTGCTGGACGAACCCACTTCGGGCCTGGACCCGCAGGCCACGGCCGAATTCAGCCGGCTGATCACGCAGCTGCGCGGCCAGGGCGTGGCCATTCTCATGGTCACGCACGACCTGCTGGGGGCGGCCGATGTGGCCGACCGCATGGGCTTCATCGCGGGCGGCAGGCTGGTGGAGGAGGTGGCGGCCCGTGGGGAAGAGCGCTTTGACGTGCGGGCACTGCACCGCCACTACGCGGGTACAGGTACGGGTGCGAGTGCAGACGCACACGCACACGCAGACGCAGACGCAGACGCAGGCGCAGGCGCAGGCGCAGGCGCAGGCGCAGGCGTGCAGGGGGCCGCGGCATGAGCACGGCCTGGACCATTGCACGCGAGGAATGGCGCCTGCTGCTGCGCGACCGCGTGGCCGTGCTGGGCATGGTGCTGTGGCTGCTGCTCGGTGCTACTGCCGCCTTCACCGCCTGGGACCAGCGCAGCGCGGCCCAGGCCCAGCGCGAACGCCACCAGTCGCAGGTGGACCACGAGTTCGAGGCCCAGCCCGACCGCCATCCGCACCGCATGGTGCACTACGGCCATTTCGTGTTCCGCCCGCTCAATCCGCTGGCGGCCTTCGATGCGGGCATAGACGCCTACACCGGCCACACGCTGTTTCTCGAAGGCCACCGCCAGAACAGCGCCAACTTCGGCGATGTGCGCCAGTCGTCGCTGCTGCTGCGCTTCGGCCAGCTCACGCCGGCCTTTGTGCTGCAGGTGCTGGCACCGCTGCTGCTGATCTTCGTGGGCCATGCCTGCATCGCGCGAGAGCGCGAGGCCGGCACCTTGCGCGTGCTGCTGGCCCAGGGCGTGGGCATGCGGCAGTTCGTGGCCGGCAAGCTGCTGGCGCTGACGGGCGTGGCGGCCCTGGTGCTGCTGCCCGCCTTGCTGGCCCTGGCCTGGATGGCGGTGGCCACGCCCGTGCCCATCAGCCTGGTGGCCGCGCTGGCGGCTGGCCATGTGCTGTGGCTGCTGCTGTGGGCCGTGGGCATCACCGCGGTCTCGGCCCTCATGCGGCGCGGGCGCGATGCCTTGCTGGCCCTGCTGGCCGCCTGGGCCATTGGAGTGGTGCTGGTGCCCCGGCTGGCGCCGGAGCTGGTGGGCGCGGCCCTGGCATTGCCCACGCGCTTCGAGACCGACATCGCCACGGCGCGCGAGCTGGCGGCGCTGGGCGACAGCCACAATCCCGACGATCCCTACTTCGCCGCCTTTCGCGCCAAAGTGCTTGCGCAGTACGGCGTGTCGCGTGTGGAGGATCTGCCCGTCAACTACAAGGGCCTGGTCGGCATGGAGGGCGAGCGGCTGACCAGCGAGCTCTTCAGGCGCCATGCCGAGGCCAGCTTCGATCTGCAGGCCCGGCAACTGCGCAGCGCCGACGGCTTTGCCCTGGTCAGCCCCTTGATTGCGCTGCGCCGCCTGTCCATGGCCGTGGCCGGCACCGACCTGCAAGGCTATCGGCGCTTTCTGGAGCAGGCCGAGCAGCATCGCTACCGCATGGTGCAGGCGCTCAACCAGCTGCAGGTGGACAAGCTCAGCTACGCGGGTGACCGTTCCAGCCGAGACAACCGCATCAGCCACGAGCACTGGCGCGGCGTCTCCGACTTCCATCACGAGCCCGATCCGCCGCTGGCGGCCTTGCGCCGCGCGGCACCCGCAGCCTGCGTGCTGCTGGGATGGCTGGCGGCGCTGGCGGCCGCCTTGCTGGTGGCCACGCAACGTCTGGGGAGGGTGGTGCGATGAGCTGGCTACGACATGAATGGCGTCTTCTGACGCGCTCGCGCCTGGCGCTGTGCGCCCTGGCCCTGCTGCTGTTGCTGTCCACGCTGGCCGTGCTGTCGGGCCTGCGCGAGATCTCGTCGCAGCGCCAGACCCTGGACCGTCTGGCCCAAATGCAGCAGCAGGAAATGGCGGCCCAGGCAGGTCGGCATGCACAGTCCGGCGATGCGGGCTCGGTGGCCTACTACGGCTTTCACAGCACCTGGGATGCACCGTCGTCCACGGCCTTCCTCGCCCTGGGCCTGCGCGATGCCGCGCCCTATGTGCTGCGCGTGCGTGCCCTGGCGCTGCAGGCGCAGCTGCATGAAGGCGAGAGCTTCAACCCCGAACTGGCGCTGGCGGGCCGCTTCGACTTCGCCTTTGTGCTGGTCTACCTGGCGCCGCTGTTCCTGATTGCACTGCTCTACGACTTGGTCTCGGGCGAGCGCGAATCGGGACGCCTGGGCACGCTTCAGGCCATGCCCGGCAGCGGGCGCCGGCTGTGGCTGCGCCGTGCGGGCCTGCGTTCGGTGCTGTTGCTGGCATGCCTGGCGCTGCCGGCCCTGGCAGGGGCATTGGCCAGCGGGGCGCAGGCGGGCGCCATCGCCTCCGTGCTGCTGAGCGCCACGGCCTATGTGGCCTTCTGGAGCGGGCTGTGCCTGGTGGTCGCCACGCTGGGCGGCAGTTCGGTGGCCAACGCCATGGCCCTCATGGGCTGCTGGGCCGTGCTGACCCTGGTGCTGCCCACGCTGGCCAATGCCGCGCTGTCGCGCGCCGTGCCCGTGAGCCAGGGCGTGGAGCTGATGCTGGCCCAGCGCCAGACCGTGCATGGTGCCTGGGACCTGCCGCGCGAGCAGACCATGGAGCGCTTCTTCCGCAACCACCCCGAATGGCGCAACACCGCGCCGCTGCCTGCGGGCTTTCACTGGAAGTGGTACTACGCCTTCCAGCAGCTCGGTGATGAAAGCGTCGCCCCCCAGTTCGCCGCCTATCGGGAAGGCCTGCAGGCGCGCCAGGCCTGGACCGGGCGCCTGGGCTGGCTGCTGCCCGGCGTGGGCGTGCAGGCCGCATTGCACCGCCAGGCCGGCACCGACCTGCTGGCGCAGCTGGCCTACCAGGACGACATTGCCGCCTTCCATGCGCGGCTGCGGACTTTCTTCTATCCCTATCTGTTCGAGGACCGTCCATTCGGCGCGAAGGACTTTGCAGCGCAGCCGGTCTTCACGGCCAGTCCGCGCCATGCGCCGCAGACCTGGGGCCAGGTGGCGATGCTCTGGGCGGTGGCTGCGCTGGCCTTGCTGGCCGGGGGCGTTGCCGCAGGCCGCGTGCGGCCGGGCAGGCGCTGAGGCAGCGGACCGGGGAAAAAGAAACAGCCATGGCGCAGGGAAGGCCTGCGCCATGGCTGTCGGCTTGCCGATGCCTGGGCCTGAGGCCCGGGGCCCGCCGCTACTGCACGTTCTGGTGGCAGTCGCTGCAGATGCCGTACATCGTCATCTCATGGCGCTCCACCACAAAGCCTTCGGGCACGATGCGCTGCATGTCGCCAAGGCAACCGGGCACGTTGAACACGCGGTTGCAGCTCATGCAGCGGAAATGGTGGTGATGGGCGCGGCCGCTGAGTTCGTAGCGCGTGGCCTCGCCGGGCAGGTCCACGGCCTGCACCTCACCGGCTTCCATCAATTGCTTGATGTTGCGGTACACCGTGGCCAGACCGATGGCCGGCACCTCGCGCTGCGCTGCGCCCAGGATTTCAGCGGGGAGCAGGGGGCGCCCGGCCTCTTCCATGACCGTGCGTATCGAACTGCGCTGGCGGGTCGAGCGTTCCATTGGCCTGAACAAGCGCTCCACGATGGGCTGAGTGTGTCTAGTCATGGTAGTTCCGTTATTTACTATAACAATCTCGAAGCGATTAATCAGTGTTCACGAACGCTCACAGCCGAAATGGAACTGTGCCTGCCTGTAGCTCCTGCAAGCATGGGGATGCAATCCCTGCAACGGTTCTTTTCTTCAAAGAGAAAAAATCACATCGGACGGACAACAGGTATTCCATTCTTGCGGTTTTGCGCGAGTATATGTCGTGAGCATTCGATGGACCTTGTGCGAAGGTTAAATACCATAGCCGTCCACAATGCTGTAATGGGATGTAATTGATCTATTGTCTGAAGAATGCTTGAAACAAGGGTTGTGCGGGACTTCGCGCAGGTCCTGAATCCGACGGTAACTGCTGGAGACGCGATGCAATGGATTGCATGGGCAGTGTATTACCGATTCAAGCAGATTGCCTCAATGCACCTCGTTTGTCCATCATCCATTCCCTGGAAGAAAGGTGCGGCCATCCCGTAATGGTTCATGTCACCACATGTCGATTCAGCATCCGGGCACCATTTGCCGCAGTTGCTTCGTCGTGAATTGCGTGGTCAGAAAACATCAGCCAGCTCCTTGGCCACGATGCGGGAATGAACAGCGAAAGCGCAAGCATCGTTTCCAGGGGAATTATTGGGGCAGGAATGCCACTTTCAAAACTCCCCTGATAAAGCCGCCGCAGGCGACCGGAAGATCCGAGCGGGCCGCCATTGCCGCGACGGCTTTGGCGGGGCTCTGCTTCAAGTCCGTTGGATGGACACACCACCATCGACCACCATGGCCGTTCCCGTGACGAAGCTGGATGCATCCGACGCCAGGAACAGCGCTGCCGCTGCAATCTCCGCCGGTGTGGCCAGGCGCTTGAGGGCGTGCAGATTTTCGACAAAGGCGCGTGCCTCGGGCGTGGGGGTGCTGGCGCGGCCCATGGGCGTGTCGGTGCCGCCGGGCAGCAGGGCGTTGGCCCGCAGGCCGCGGGGGCCGTATTCAGCCGCGATGACCTGGGTGAGGCCGACGAGGCCGGCCTTGCTGGCGGCATAGGCACCCATGCCGGGCAGGCCCGCCGTGTAGCCCACGAAGGTGGAGGTGAAGATCAGCGAGCCGCCGCCGCGTGCCAGCAGGGCTGGTATCTGGTGCTTGGCGCCCAGAAAGGCGCTGGTGAGATTGGTGGCGATGGCCTCCTGCCAGGCCTGCAGCGACAGGTCGGGCAGGGCGCAGGGATCGCCCGTCATGCCGGCATTGTTGAAGGCGATGTCCAGGCCGCCAAAGCGCGCCGTGGCGGTTTCGACCAGGGCCCGGGCCAGCGGCTCGTCCCGCACGTCGCCGGCCAGCGCGATGGCCTGGCCGCCGTCCTGCTCTATCTCCGCCACCAGGGCCTGCAGTTCCGGCTGGCGGCGGGCCGTGAGCACCAGCCTGGCGCCGTGGCGTGCGAACAGCCTGGCGGCTTCGCGGCCTATGCCTGAGCTGGCGCCCGTGATGAGGGCGACTTTTCCGTGGAGTTGCTGTGACGATGGCTGCATCTGGCACCTTTTCTTTCCGTGAATGAGGGAAAGCGGTTTGTAGTGCGGCGCAGGCGCGGGCGCATCCCGTTTCTTGCACCGGTGCGGCGCCAATGCGGGCCGCACTCAGTCTTTGCCCAGGTCCAGGTGTGCGAACAGGTCGGCCAGCGTGGGCGTGGAGCGTGCGGGCCAGATGGCGCTGAGGTCCAGGCTGGGCAGGGACCGGCCATCGCGCACTTCGCAAAATCGCACGCCGCGAAAGTCCATGGAGCGTATCCAGCTGGGCAGCAGTGCCACGCCGCAGCCGCCTGCCACGCAGGCCAGCACGGTGAGGGTCCGGTTGGCCTCCTGCGCCACATGGGCTTCGTGGCCTGCCTTGCGCAGCGCGTCGAGGATGCCGGCGTGCAGCACGGGCAGCTGGGCCTGCGGGTACATGACCAGCCCGGCCTCGGCGATCTGCGCCAGGCTGACCTGGCCGTCCTCGCCGATCTGGAATTCGTCGGGCACGGCGGCCACCAGGCGCTCGCGCAGCAGCTGGCGCTCGCGCATGCGCCCGCCCACGGCCACGGGTGTGTGCATGAGGCCGATGTCGATGGCGCCGGTCTGCAGGGCCTCGGCCTGCTCGGCATTGCTCATCTCGCGCAGGATGACGCGCACGCCGGGCGCCTGCTGCCGCAGCGCGCGCAGGGCGCGGGGCAGGGTGCCGAACAGCGCCGAAGACACCAGGCCCACGGTGAGCTGGCCTGCACTGCCCCTGGCGATCTCGCGCGCGCGGCTGGCGGCGGCATCTATGCGGGCCACGCTGGTGCGCACGTCATCCAGCATGGCCAGGGCGGCCGGCGTGGGCAGGGCGCCCTGGCGCGAGCGCTGGAACAGCTGCACGCCCAGGTCTTTCTCCATGCGGGCCAGGGTCTGGCTCAGCGCGGGCTGGGCAATGCCCAGCCAGTCGGCTGCGCGGCTGACGCTGCCCTGGTCCACCACCGCCAGAAAGTAGCGCAGATGCCGGGTTTCCATATTGATCCGGTATGAATAAATCCATTTTGAAGAATGGAAATATATACCCCCCGTTCCTAGAATCCGGCCCCATGCCCCAGCGCCGCGCTTTGCGTGGCGCAACCCACAAGGAGTTCTTCCCGTGTCTGCCGTGCCCCGGTTCGCCATTGCGTCCAGCGTCGATACCCACGCCCATGTCTTCGAGCGTGGCCTGCCCATGCCGGATGCGCGCCGCTACGCGCCCGACGAGGACGCGCCCCTGGGCACCTATCTGCACCTCCTGGACACGCACGGCCTGGCCCATGGCGTGCTGGTGCAGCCCAGCTTTCTGGGCACGGACAACAGCTACCTGCTCCAGGCGCTGCGCGCCCAGCCGCATCGCCTGCGCGGCGTGGCCGTGGTGGATGAGCGCACGGGCAATGAACAACTGCAGGCCCTGGCCGATGCCGGCGTGGTGGGCATGCGCCTGAACCTGATCGGCCTGTCTTTGCCCGATCTGAATGCGCCCGGTTGGCGCCGCGTGCTGGAGCAGGCCAACACCCTGGGCTGGCATGTGGAGCTGCACCTGCAGGCCGGGCGCTTGCCTGACCTGCTGCCCACCCTGCTGGCGGCCGGCTGCCGCGTGGTGGTCGACCACTTCGGGCGTCCTGACCCGGCCCTGGGCGTGCGCGACCCTGGCTTTGGCTATCTGCTGCAGCAGGCCGGCAGCGGCCGTGTGTGGGTCAAGCTGTCCGCGCCCTACCGCATCTGGCCCGCCGCCGACTGCGCCGCCTCGGGGCGGCAGGCCACCGCGCAGTTGCTGCAGGCCTTTGCGGCCGAGCGATTGCTCTGGGGCAGCGACTGGCCGCACACCCAGCACGCGGGCCAGGCCAGCTATCCGGCGGCCGTGCGCTGGATGCACGACTGGCTGGACCCGCTGGACGATGCCGCCTCGCTGCAGGCCGTGCTGGGCCGCAGCGCCGTCGAGCTGTTCCGATTTCCGAGCCCGATTCAAACCCAAGGAGACACACCATGAAATCCCTGTCCAGACGCACCGCCGGCCTGTGGGCGGCCGCAGGCCTGATCTCGGCCGTTGCCGGCATGGCCGCGCCAGCCGCTGCGGCTGCAGCGGCCAACTACCCCGAGCGCCCCGTCACCCTGGTCGTGACCTATCCGCCGGGCGGCACGGTCGATGTGGTGGCGCGCCTGATCGGCCCCCGTCTGTCTGCCGAGCTGGGCCAGCCCGTGGTGATCGAGAACCGGGGCGGGGCAGGCGGCATGATCGGCGGCGCCCAGGTGGCCAAGGCCCAGCCCGACGGCTACACCCTGATGCTCGATGCCTCCAACCACGCGCAGAATCCCGCCATCCATGCGCGCATGCAGTTCGATACGCTCAAGGCCTTCGCGCCGGTCTCGCTGCTGCTGCGCGTGCCCAATGTGCTGGTGGTGGCGCCATCGTCCCCCATCAAGAGCGTGCAGGACCTGATCCAGGCCGGCCGCTCCGAAGCGGGCGGGCATCTGTACTTTGCGTCGGCAGGCCCGGGCTCGGCCCAGCACCTGGCGGGCGAGCTGTTCAACCTGCTGGCCAGGACGCAGCTGCACCATGTGGCCTACAAGGGCGGCGGCCCGGCCATGATGGACGTGATGTCGGGCCAGGTGCCGCTGATGTTTGCCAGCATGGGCTCGGCCTGGCAGCACGTGAAGACCGGCAAGCTGCGCGCGGTGGCCGTGGGCGGGCTGGAGCGCTCCAAGGCCGCGCCCGAGCTGCCGACCATTGCCGAGTCAGGCGTGCCCGGCTACGAGACCTACGAGTGGAACGCCATCTTTGCGCCGGCCGGCACGCCGCCCGCCATCGTGAACCGGCTGTCCACGGTGCTGGCCAAGGTGCTGCGCGAGCCTGCCATCGTGGAGCGGCTCGCTGGCATAGGTGCCGAGCCCATAGGCTCCACGCCGGCCGAGCTGGAGACATTCCGCCGCGCCGAGATCGCCAAATGGCAGAAGGTGGTGAAGGACTCGCGGCTCAAGCTGGACTGAGCGCGTGCAGGCCAGAAAGCGGACCATTGCGGTCTGCTGTACACCGCAGGCAGCCCTGGCGCGTTGAGCAGGAACGGGCGCTGGCTTGAACGGGTTCTTACACCTTTTCAGGCGCAACGGCCCATGCGGCCCCAGGCGCTTGGTAGAAACGGGGCCTTTCCTGTTTCACCCCTTCAAAAGAACATGGCCATGCTTACCTTGCGATCCACCTTGCGCGCCGCGGCCGCCTTTGCGCTGGCCTGCTCGGCCCTTGCGGCCCAGGCGCAGACCTATATCAGCGGCTCGGTCTCGGGCCAGCTGGCTCCGGGTGTCTACGGCACCGTGGACATAGGCAATGCCCCGCCTCCGCCGCTGCTGTACCAGCGGCCCGTCATCATCGCGCCGGCGCCCATGGCCCCGCCGCCGGTCTACATGTGGGTGCCGCCCGGCCATGCCAAGCACTGGGGCAAGCACTGCGCACGCTACGGTGCCTGCGGCCGCCCGGTGTACTTCCTGCGCAATCCGCCGCCGCACTGGCGCGCCGGGCCGCCGCGCCACGATCCTCGCTGGCGCGAGGAGCGCCGCCACCGCGAATGGGAGCACCGCCGCGATGACCGCCGCTGGGACCGCCACGACCGCCACGATCGGCATGACCGCCACGACGACCACCGCGGCCGCGGGCATGGCCATGATCGCGGCCGGGGCCATGACCGCGATTGAGCGTCACTGCGCCCCAATAAGTTGTATCAAGCAGTTGCGGCGCCCCGGCGTCGCAGCCTGCGGCCCAGGCTTGGCGTTGAGCTATGCCGGTTTGCTATAGCTGCTAGCGGGCTTGCCCAGTAGTGCCTGGCCCGCGCCATGCTCACAATAGCTGTCATACCCATACTGATAGAGACAGCCATGCAAACGGCCATTCCCTGCCTGCTGATGCGGGGCGGTACTTCCAAGGGCCCTTTCTTCCGGGCCAGCGATCTTCCCTCCGACCTGCCCACGCGCGACCGAGTGCTGCTGGCGGCCATGGGATCGCCCGACAGGCGCCAGATCGACGGCGTGGGTGGCGCCCATCCGCTGACCAGCAAGGTCGGCATCGTCAGCCTCTCCGACAAGGAGGGCATAGACCTCGAATTCCTCTTCGCCCAGCTGCAGCCCGACAAGGACACGGTGGACACCACGCCCAACTGCGGCAACATGCTGGCCGGCGTGGTTCCCTTTGCGCTGGAGACCGGCATGGTGCAGCCGCGTGGCGAGACCAGCACCTTCCGCGTGCTGACACTCAACACCGGCATGGCGGCCGACATCACCGTGCAGACGCCCGGCGGCCAGGTGGAGTACGAAGGCTCGGCCCGCATCGACGGCGCGCCCGGCAGTTCGGCACCCATCGAAATCAGTTTCCTGGACACGGCCGGCTCGGTCTGCTCTGGCCTGCTGCCCACGGGCAAGCCCCGGGACACGGTCACGGTGACGGGCGAGGGGGTCGAGCCCTTCACGCTCGACGTCACCTGCATAGACAACGGCATGCCGCTGGTGATCTTCAAGGCGTCCGATGTGGGCGCCACCGGGCAGGAGACCGTGGCCGAGCTCAACGCCGACACCGACCTCAAGCGCCGCATCGAGGCGCTGCGCCTGCAGATCTCACAGACCATGGGCCTGGGCGATGTCTCGGCCAAGAACTATCCCAAGATGACGCTGATCGCGCCGCCCCAGCATGGCGGCGCGCTGACCACGCGCAGCTTCATCCCCCATGTCTGCCATGACGCCATCGGCGTGCTGGCGGCCGTCACCGTGGGCACGGCGGTGAAGATGCCGGGCACCGTGTGCGAGGGCGTGGCACAGCTGCAGCAGGGCACGGGTCCGCTCACCGTCTCGGTGGAGCATCCCACGGGCGAGTTCAGCGTCACGCTGGACAGCGACCCGGCCCATCCCGACGTAGTGACCAAGGCGGCCCTGCTGCGCACGGCGCGCCTGCTGATGCGTGGCGAGGTCATGGTGCCGCGCTCGGTCTGGGACGGCCGCAGGCAGGACTGAAGAAACAGCGCAGGGGCTTGCCGGCCCCTGCGGTGCAAGGGGCGGGCCGCGCGCGCAGATGCGGTATCCGCCAGGCTGAGAGACAGTGGAAGAGACAAGTCATGACATCCGTCCAGAAGGACGCCGCAGCAACCGGCGTCAATGTGCAGACCCTGCTCAACGAGCACCCGTTTTCGGGATTCCAGTGGGTGATCTTTGCGCTGTGTTTCCTGATCGTTCTGCTCGATGGCTTTGATACGGCGGCCATCGGCTATATCGCGCCCTCGCTGATCACCGAATGGGGCGTGAGCAAGCCCGCGCTGGCGCCCGTGCTCAGCGCTGCGCTGTTCGGCCTGGCCGCAGGCGCGATCTTCTCGGGCCCGCTGGCCGACCGCCTGGGCCGCAAGACCGTGCTCGTGGGCTCGGTCGCGGTGTTTGCCGTGGCCTGCCTGGGTTCCGGCTTTTCCCCCGACATCTGGACCCTGGCCGTGCTGCGCTTCGTCACCGGCCTGGGCCTGGGCGCCGCCATGCCCAATGCCGTCACGCTGATGAGCGAGTACTGCCCTGATTCGCGCCGTGCCACGCTGACCAACGCCATGTTCTGCGGATTTCCGCTGGGCGCGGCCTTCGGCGGCTTTCTGGCGGCCTGGATGATCCCGCATTTCGGTTGGCGCAGCGTGCTCATCCTGGGCGGTGCCGCGCCGCTGCTGCTGCTGGTGGCCCTGGTCGTGCTGCTGCCTGAATCCGTGCGCCACATGGTGGCCAACAACTACCCGGCCGATCGCATCCGCAAGGTGCTGGCGCGCATTGCCGGTGATGCCGTGCAGGGCGTGCAGCGTTTCGTGCTGACCGAGGCCAGGCCCGAGGCCCAGGCCGGCAGCGGCATGGGCGTGGTGCTGTCGCGCCAGTACCGCGTGGGCTCGGTGATGCTGTGGATCGCCTACTTCATGGGCCTGGTCATCTTCTACGCGCTGATGAACTGGATGCCCGTGCTGTTCAAGGAAGCGGGCCTGGACCCCAAGACCGGCACCCTGGTGGCGGCGCTGTTCCCGCTGGGCGGCGTGGGCGCCGTGCTGTTCGGCTGGCTCATGGACCGCTTCAATGCCAACCGCATCATCGCCATCGGCTATGCGCTGACGGCGGCCTCCATCTGGTGGATAGGCCAGACGGCCGGCCACCTGGGCTGGCTGGTGGTGGCCGTCTTCCTGGCCGGCACCATCATGAACACCGCCCAGTCGTCCATGCCGGCGCTGGCCGCCGCCTTCTATCCGACACGCGGCCGCGCCACGGGCGTGGCCTGGATGCTGGGCATCGGGCGCTTCGGCGGCATCGCGGGCTCCTTCCTGGTGGCCGAGCTGTCGGCGCGCCACATGGCCTTCAGCGAGATCTTTGCCGTGGTGGCCATTCCTGGCGTGATCGCCATGGCCGCCCTCATCATCAAGCAGTACAGCAGTCCCGAGCCGCAGGGCGGCGCGGTGCCTGCCACGCCCCTTCATTGACACATTTCCACCCCATAAAGACGCAGGAGACCCTCCGATGATCATCGACGTACACGGCCACTACACCACCGCGCCCGCGGCCCTGGGCGCCTGGCGCGACCTGCAGATCGCGGGACTCAAGGACCCGTCCAAGGCCCCGCGGGCCAGCGAGCTGAAGATCAGCGACGACGAGATCCGCGAGACCATCGAGACCAACCAGCTCAAGCTGATGAAGCAGCGCGGCTCCGATCTCACCATCTTCAGCCCGCGCGCCAGCTTCATGGCGCACCACATCGGCGACTTCGAGACATCGAGCACCTGGGCCGCCATCTGCAACGAGCTGTGCTACCGCGTCAGCCAGCTGTTCCCCGATCACTTCATCCCGGCCGCCATGCTGCCGCAGTCGCCCGGGGTGGACCCCAAGACCTGCATTCCCGAGCTGGTCAAGTGCGTGGAGCAGTACGGCAACGTGGGCATCAACCTGAACCCCGATCCGTCAGGCGGCCACTGGACCTCGCCCCCGCTGTCGGACCGCTCCTGGTACCCCATCTACGAAAAGATGGTGGAGTACGACATCCCGGCCATGGTCCACGTCTCCACCAGCTGCAACGCGTGCTTCCACACCACGGGTGCCCACTACCTGAATGCCGACACCACGGCCTTCATGCAGTGCCTGACCAGCGACCTGTTCAAGGACTTCCCCACGCTCAAGTTCCTGATCCCCCATGGCGGCGGCGCCGTGCCCTACCACTGGGGCCGTTTCCGCGGCCTGGCGCAGGAACTCAAGAAGCCGCTGCTGGACGAGCACCTGCTCAACAACATCTTCTTCGACACCTGCGTCTACCACCAGCCGGGCATCGACCTGCTGACCAAGGTGATCCCGGTCAAGAACATCCTGTTCGCCAGCGAGATGATCGGCGCCGTGCGCGGCATCGATCCGACCACGGGCCACTACTACGACGACACCAAGCGCTACATCGAGGCCACGGCCAACCTCACCGAAGAGGAGCGCTACCAGGTCTACGAAGGCAACGCGCGCCGCGTGTTCCCGCGCCTGGACGCCGCCCTCAAGCAAAAGGGCCTGTAAGCAGGCCGCCACCACAGATCAAGGAGAACACCATGTACGAACTCGGTGTGGTTTACCGCAACATCCAGCGCGCCGACCGCGCGGCCGCCGACGGTCTGGCCGCCCTGGGCTCGGCCACCGTCCACGAGGCCATGGGCCGCGTGGGCCTGCTCAAGCCCTATATGCGTCCCATCTACGCGGGCCAGCAGGTCTCGGGCACGGCCGTCACCGTGCTGCTGCAGCCCGGCGACAACTGGATGATGCATGTGGCCGCAGAGCAGATCCAGCCCGGCGACATCGTGGTCGCGGCCGTGACCTCGGAATGCACGGACGGCTACTTCGGCGACCTGCTGGCCACCAGCTTCCAGGCGCGCGGCGCGCGTGCGCTGATCATCGATGCCGGCGTGCGCGACGTGAAGACGCTGCAGGAAATGAACTTCCCCGTGTGGAGCCGCGCCATCTCCTCCAAGGGCACGATCAAGGCCACGCTGGGCTCGGTCAACATCCCCGTGGTCTGCGCAGGCATGTGGGTCACGCCCGGCGACGTGATCGTGGCCGATGATGACGGCGTGGTCTGCGTGCCCGCCGCCAAGGCCGCCGAAACCCTGGCTGCCGCGCAAAAGCGCGAGAGCTTCGAGGGCGAAAAGCGCGCCAAGCTGGCTTCCGGCGTGCTGGGCCTGGACATGTACAAGATGCGCGAGCCGCTCGAAAAGGCCGGCCTTCGTTACATCGATTGAAGGAGGGAACATGAGCGCTTTTGAAAAGACCCCCGGCTGGCTGGACTGGTACGCCGGCCCCTCCAAGCCCAAGTTCCAGGTGCCCGCAGGCGCTGTCGATGCCCACTGCCACGTCTTCGGCCCTGGTGATGAATTCCCGTTCGCGCCCGAGCGCAAGTACACGCCCTGCGATGCCAGCAAGCAGCAACTGTTCGCGCTGCGCGACCACCTGGGCTTTGCGCGCAACGTCATCGTGCAGGCCACCTGCCACGGCGCCGACAACCGCGCCATGGTCGATGCCTGCAAGGCCGCCGGCGGCAAGGCGCGCGGCGTGGCCACGGTGCGCCGCAGCGTGACCGACGAGGAACTGCAGGAACTGCACGCCGCCGGCGTGCGCGGCGTGCGCTTCAACTTCGTCAAGCGCCTGGTGGACTTCACGCCCAAGGACGAGCTGATGGAGATCGCGGGCCGCATCGCCAAGCTCGGCTGGCATGTGGTCATCTACTTCGAGGCCGTGGACCTGCCCGAGCTGTGGGATTTCTTCACCAGCCTGCCCACCACCGTGGTCGTGGACCACATGGGCCGCCCCGACGTGAGCAAGCCCGTGGACGGGCCCGAGTTCGAGCTGTTTCTCAAGTTCATGCGCGAGCACCAGAACGTCTGGAGCAAGGTCAGCTGCCCCGAGCGCCTGTCCGTCACCGGCCCCAAGGCGCTGGACGGCGAGCAAAATGCCTACCGCGACGTGGTGCCCTTCGCCCGCCGCGTGGTCGAGGAATTCCCCGACCGCGTGCTGTGGGGAACCGACTGGCCCCACCCCAATCTGAAGGACCACATGCCCGACGACGGCCTGCTGGTCGATTTCATCCCGCACATTGCACCGACTGCCGAGCTGCAGAAGAAGCTGCTGGTCGACAACCCCATGCGTCTGTACTGGCCCGAAGAAGCCTGAAGGCGACCATGTCCGGCCTGGGTGCCGGACATATTCAAGGAGATATCCATGGCATTGGACAAACCCTATCTGGACGTGCCCGGCACCATCATTTTCGATGCCGAGCAGTCCCGCAAAGGCTACTGGCTCAACCAGTTCTGCATGTCGCTGATGAAGGCCGAGAACCGCGAGCGCTTCAAGGCCGACGAGCGTGCCTACCTGGACGAATGGGCCATGAGCGAGGAGCAGAAGCAGGCCGTGCTGGCCCGCGATCTGAACTGGTGCATGCGCACGGGCGGCAACATCTACTTCCTGGCCAAGATCGGCGCCACGGATGGCAAGAGCTTCCAGCAAATGGCCGGCTCCATGACCGGCATGTCGGAAGAGGAATACCGCAACATGATGGTGAGCGGAGGCCGTTCGGCCGAAGGCAACCGCCGCGTGGGCGAGGAGGGCGATGCCCAGGCCCACCGCCAGCCGCAGGGCAAGGCCGGCAGCGTGGACAAGAACAACAAGGAAGGCAACTGACATGGCGCGCATCACCGCATCCGTCTACACCTCGCATGTGCCCGCCATCGGCGCGGCCATGGACCTGGGCAAGGTGGGCGACCCCTATTGGCAGCCGCTGTTCAAGGGCTTCGAGCACTCGCGCCAATGGCTCAAGGACAACAAGCCCGACGTGATCTTCCTGGTCTACAACGACCACGCGACCGCGTTCAGCCTGGACTTCATCCCGACGTTTGCCATCGGCACGGCCGCGGAATACCAGCCCGCCGACGAAGGCTGGGGCCCGCGCCCCGTGCCCAAGGTCGTCGGCCATCCGGAACTGGCCAGCCACATTGCGCAGTCGGTGATCCAGCAGGACTTCGACCTGACCATCGTCAACAAGATGGACGTGGACCACGGCCTGACCGTGCCGCTGTCGCTGATGTGCGGCGAGCAGGACGCGCGCACGGGCGCCTGGCCCTGCCCGGTGATTCCGTTTGCCGTCAACGTGGTGCAGTACCCCGTGCCGTCGGGCCAGCGCTGCTTCAACCTGGGCCGGGCCATTCGCCGCGCCGTGGAAAGCTTCGACGAAGACCTGAACGTGCAGATCTGGGGCACGGGCGGCATGAGCCACCAGCTGCAGGGCGCGCGTGCGGGCCTGATCAACAAGGAGTGGGACAACCGCTTCCTTGACCTGCTGATCGAGAACCCTGCCGGTTTGGCCAAGATGCCGCATATCGACTACGTGCGCGAGGCTGGCTCCGAAGGCATCGAGCTCGTGATGTGGCTGATCGCGCGCGGCGCCATGGCCGATGTGGATGGCCCCGCGCCGCTGCCCAAGGTCAACCACCGCTTCTACCATGTGCCCGCGTCCAATACGGCCGTGGGACACCTCATCCTGGAGAACGGCTGAGGCCCCCACGTTCATCACTGCGTGTATTCACTGCCCCCCGAGGGGGCCTTCGCCTCCTTGAGGCGGCTCTACGGAGACTCATATGAGCAACAAGACCATCAAAGTCGCCCTGGCGGGCGCCGGTGCCTTCGGCATCAAGCATCTGGACGGCATCAAGAACATCGACGGCGTGGAAGTCGTCTCCCTGGTGGGCCGCGAGCTGGCCAAGACCCAGGAAGTGGCCGACAAGTACGGCATCCAGCATGTGACCACCGAGCTGGCCGACAGCCTGGCCCTGCCCGAGGTGGATGCCGTCATCCTGTGCACGCCCACGCAGATGCACGCCGCCCAGGCCATCGAATGCCTGAAGGCCGGCAAGCATGTGCAGGTGGAGATCCCGCTGGCCGACAGCCTCAAGGACGCGCAGGCCGTGGCCGATCTGCAAAAGCAGACCGGCCTGGTAGCCATGTGCGGCCATACGCGCCGCTTCAACCCCAGCCACCAGTGGGTGCACAAGAAGATCGCGGCCGGCGAGTTCAACATCCAGCAGATGGATGTGCAGACCTACTTCTTCCGCCGCACCAACATGAACGCGCTGGGCCAGGCCCGCAGCTGGACCGACCACCTGCTGTGGCACCACGCTGCCCACACCGTGGACCTGTTCGCCTACCAGGCCGGCAGCCCCATCGTGAAGGCCAACGCCGTGCAAGGCCCCATCCACCCGGAACTGGGCATTGCCATGGACATGAGCATCCAGCTCAAGGCCGCCAATGGCGCCATCTGCACGCTGAGCCTGTCGTTCAACAACGACGGCCCGCTGGGCACCTTCTTCCGCTACATCGGCGACACCGGCACCTACATCGCGCGCTATGACGACCTCGTCAACGGCAAGGAAGAGAAGATCGACGTTTCCAAGGTCGACGTGTCCATGAACGGCATCGAGCTGCAGGACCGCGAGTTCTTCGCCGCCATCCGCGAAGGCCGCGAGCCCAATTCCAGCGTGGCCCAGGTGCTGCCCTGCTATCAGGTCCTGCACGATCTGGAAAAACAGCTCACCCCCTGAGCCTCTTCGCGTCTTCCCCCTAAAAGGGGGACGACACCCTCGGTGCGGGGCGGCCCTTCCTCGGTGTCTCTGAGTTGGGCCGCGCCAGTTTTACGCGTATTTGATCGTAGGAGAGCGATGCCACTTGGGCGTGGCACGACGATCATGTTTCCACCCGGAGTACCGCAATGACCGATTCCTCCTCCAGCAGCCGGGAAGACGTGCCCGAGGTGTCCAATCGCCTCGGGATCGACGGCATAGAGTTCATCGAGTACACGACCAGCCAGCCCCAGGCCCTGGGCCAGGTGCTGGAGGGGCTGGGTTTTCGCCCCGTGGCGCGGCACCGCTCGCGCGAGGTGACGCTGTACCGGCAGGGGGACATGAACCTGGTGGTCAATGCGGGCGCTGCCGATGCGCTGGCCCATGCCGCGTCCGACGGGCAGCCCGTCATCTCGGCCGTGGCGCTGCGCGTGCAGGATGCCCTGCAGGCGCATACGCGCTGCATCGAGCTGGGAGCCTGGGCGGCGCCCAGCCAGGCCCAGGCGATGGAGCTGCACATTCCGGCCATCCACGGCCCGGGTGGCAGCCGCTTCTACTTTGTCGATCGATGGCAGGAGTTCTCCATCTATGACATCGATTTCAAGCCCATCGCCGGGGCCGATCCCCATCCGCCGGCGCTGGCCGGCCTGGGCTATTTCGGCGTGGTCCAGTACATAGGGCGTGGCCGCAGCGCCGACTGGATCACCTACTTCGAACGCATGTTCGACTTCCACCTGCTGCCCGATGCGCAGCGCTTCGGCATCCTGCCCAAGGGCAAGCTCATGCGCAGCCCCTGCAAGCGTTTCCTGTGGCAGCTCATCGAGCCCGATCCGGGCCTGGAGTGGGACGACATGCCCGAGCGCCTGCAGCGCATCGGCCTGGGCACCACCGACGTGCCTGCTGCCGTGCAGGCCTTGCGCCAGCGCGGCGTGGAGTTCGTGGAATCGAGCCGCCTGCACCCCGATGACCGCGGCGCGCTCACGCGCAACGCCATGGGCACCGTGGTGTTCGAGCTGGTGCACCGCGACGCCTAGCGCAAAGCCTGGCGCGCCGCCGTCCGATTCAACCGCCGATACACACAACGATCCTGGAGGGCAACATGGGCTTGCTGGACAGCTATGGCATGGACACCATCACTCTGAATGGCTCGCTGGAGGCCAAGCTCGACGCCATCCGGCGCGCGGGCTTCACCCAGGTCATGCTCAGCGCGCGCGACCTGGCCGGCCACCCGGGCGGCGTCAAGGCGGCTGCGGCGGCGGTGCGCGCCAGCGGCCTGCGGCCCACGGGCTTTCAGGTGCTGCGCGACTTCGAGGGCCTGTCCGACCATCTGCACCACTACAAGGTGGACATCGCCAAATCCATGCTGGAGATGTGCGCCGAGATCGGCAGCCCCGTGCTGCTGGCCTGCTCGTCCACCTCGCGCCATGCCACGGGCGATCTCGACGTGATTGCGCGCGACCTGCGCAAGCTGGCCATGCTCGGCATTCCGCTGGGCGTGAAGATCGCCTACGAGGGCCTGTCCTGGGGCCGCAACGTCAACGAATTCACCACCAGCTGGGACGTGGTCTGCCGCGCCGACATGTCCAACCTGGGCATCGGCCTGGACTCCTTCCACATCCTGGCCGCCAAGACGCCGCTGGATGCGCTGGAGCTGATCGACCGCGACAAGATCTTCCTGGTGCAGCTGTCCGACTTCATGTGGCATGACGCGCCCACCTTCGAGGAACGCATGGCCACGGCGCGCACCTTCCGCGTGTTTCCGGGCGAGGGCGTGCACAGCGAGCGCCTGGCCGACCTGGTGCTGCGCCTGGACCGCCTGGGCTACCGTGGCGACTACAGCTTCGAGGTCTTCAACGACGACTACCAGCAACTGCCGCTGGACACCGTGGCCGAGCGCGCGCGCCGCAGCGCGCAGTGGCTCAACGACGACGTGCTGCACCGGCCCGTGCCGCTGCCGGCCTGGGCGCGCACGGGCGTGCGGGGCGCTGCGGTTTGACGGCAAAATCGTTGTGCGAATGCACTGCAAGGGAGCGCCGGCCGCTCCCTTTCTTCTTTTCCCTGTGAGCCACCATGACCAACCTGTCCACACGAAACCTGGGTCCCTTCTCCGTCAGCGCCGTCGGCCTGGGCTGCATGAACCTCAGCCACGCCTATGGCCATCCGCCGTCGCCCGAGCAGAGCAGGGCCGTGCTGCATGCGGCGCTGGACGCCGGTGTCACGCTGTTCGACACGGCGGCGCTGTATGGCTTCGGCGCCAATGAATCCCTGGTCGGCCCCGTGCTCAAGTCCCACCGCAACCACATCACCCTGGCCAGCAAATGCGGCATGGCCGGCGTGCGCGGCGACGACGGCGTGGTGCGCCGCGTGATCGATGGCCACCCCAGGACCCTGCGCCGCAATTGCGAAGACAGCCTGCAGCGCCTGGGCACCGATGTCATCGACCTCTACTACCTGCACCGCTGGGACCGCCGCGTGCCCATCGAGGAATCGGTGGGCGAGATGTCGCGCCTGGTGGAAGAGGGCAAGGTGCGCGCCCTGGGCCTGTCCGAGATCGGCGCCGACGCGCTGCGCCGCGCCCATGCCACCTTCCCCATCGCCGCGCTGCAAAGCGAGTATTCGCTGTGGTCGCGCAATGCCGAGCTGGGCACGCTGCAGGCCTGCAAGGAACTGGGCATTGCCTACGTGGCCTTCAGCCCGCTGGGCCGCGCCTTCCTCACCGGCAAGCTCCAGGAGGTCCAGGGCCTGGTCAAGGGCGATATCCGCGCCGCCATGCCGCGCTTTGCGCCCGAGGCCTATGCGAAGAACCTGCAGCTGCTCGCGCCCATGCAGTCCATTGCCGAGCGCGCCGACTGCACGCTGGCCGAGCTGGCCATCGCCTGGGTGCTGCACCAGGGCGAGCATGTGATTGCCCTGCCGGGCACCACCAGCGTGGACCACCTGCACGAAGACCTGCGCGGCGGCGCCGTGCGCCTGGATGCGGCCCTGCTGGCTGAACTGGACGACCTCTTCAAGCCCGAGCGCATCCAGGGCGACCGCTATGCCGTGGCCTCGCAGCGCGAGGTGGATACGGAAAAGTACGCGTTCGAGACCGTCTGAACACGCCGCAGGCCGCTCATGGCATGGATGCGGCCAGGTCGAATGGCGCCGTGGGCGTGCCCTGGTGGAAGCGCATCTGCCAGCCCCGCGCCGTGCGCAGCCAGACCGAAGAGCGCAGCGTATGCCGGCCGGCCGTTCCATCCTCGGCCACGCTGGCCGAGCGGTAGGTCAGCAGCGCGCTGTCCGGTCCCAGGCGCGCCAGCGCAAAGCCGCCTGACACCAGCCGGGCAGGGGCCTGTGCTGGCAAGGCGTCCGCCAGGCTGTCCACGGTGGCGGCCCGGTCGTGCATGCCGCCCGATCGGCCGAATTCCAGGAAGTCTTCATGCAGCAGCGCCTGCAACTGGCCTGCGTCCGATCGCACCTGCGGATCGTGCAGCTGCACTTCCAGTGCCTGCAGATGCTGCAGCAGATGGTCGTTGCCGCCATGCATGTCCAGGTCAGGAAGTTGCGCCATGGCCGTGTTGTTCACCATCAGATCAGATCCCGCATGGCCTGCGCCGTCTCGCGCAGCATGGGCAGCACGCGCGCCACGGCGTCCTTGCCGGTTTCGCGGCCCATGGGCATGGTGATGTTGAGGGCGCCGGCCAGCGCGCCGTGGCGGTCGCGCAGCGGCACGGCAATGCCGCGCGAGTCCAGGTTCAGCTGCTGCTCGCACAGGGCCCAGTCCTGGGTGCGGATCAAGGCCAGCTCGCGGCGCATTTCGGCGGGGCAGGTGATGGTGTGCGAGGTGAAGACCGTCAGCGCGCGGTTGTCCAGCCAGTGCTCCAGCTCGGCGTCGCTGCGCATGGACAGCATCAGCATGCCGGCCGCCGTGACCTGGGCCGGCACGCGCGCGCCCAGCACGTAGCCGGTGTTCATGTTGCGGTTGGGTCCGTTGCGCGCGATGTAGACCACCTCGTCGTCGTCCAGCACCGCCAGGTAGGCGGTTTCATGGGTGCCGGCGGCCACGCGCTGCAGGAACGGCTGGACGATGCGCGGCAGCCGCGCCGACTCCAGGTACGACTGCCCCAGCCGCAGCACGCGCGGCGTGAGCCAGAACAGCTTGCCGTCCCCCGCCACGTAGCCCATGTGCTGCAGCGTCAGCAGGTAGCGCCGCGCGGCGGTGCGCGTCATGCCCGTGCGCTGGCCGGCCTCGGCGGCCGTCATGCGCGGGTGGGCGTCGTCAAAGGCTTCGATGATCGATACGCCGCGTTCCAGTCCGGCAATCCAGTCGCGCTGGGCGAGGGTGGAAGGTGTTGTCATGACGGTTTTGATTTTTCCGTATTAACCCTGGGTGCGTGCGATTATCGAACAGCGCGGTGCGATCAGCGCACATGCCTTTCGAAATTGGCTTGGGCGCATCCATAGGCGGGAACTACATTTTTTACATCCCGCCGGCCTGGCCGCAAGCATCGGGCAGGGGCCTTTTCTACATGGAGGAGACAACACATGAGCGCAACCCCGATACACACACAGCCCACCGGGCACCAGCCGCGCAAGGCCGCCACCAGCGGCTGGATAGGCTCGGCCCTGGAGTACTACGACTTCTTCATCTACGCCACGGCGGCTGCGCTGATCTTTCCGCAGATCTTCTTTCCGCAGGGTGATCCGGCGATTGCCATCATCGCCTCGCTGGCCACCTATGGCGTGGGCTATGTGGCGCGGCCCATCGGCGCCTTCGTGCTGGGCCACCTGGGCGACACGCACGGGCGCAAGCAGGTGCTGGTGTGGTGCATGTTCCTGATGGGCTTTTCCACCATCGCCGTGGGCCTGCTGCCCACCTATGACCAGGTCGGCCTGTGGGCGCCCGCGCTGCTGGTGCTGATGCGGCTGATACAGGGCTTCGCGGTGGCCGGCGAGATCTCGGGCGCCAGCTCCATGATCCTGGAGCATGCCCCGTTCGGGCGGCGCGGCTTCTTCGCCAGCTTCACGCTGCAGGGCGTGCAGGCCGGCCAGATCCTGGCAGCGGCTGTGTTCCTGCCGCTGGCGCACTACATGCCCACCGAGCAGTTCAACAGCTGGGGCTGGCGCATTCCCTTCATCCTGAGCTTCGTCGTCATCATCGCGGGCTGGATCATCCGCCGCGAGGTCAACGAGACCCCGGCCTTCACGGCCGCAGGCCGCAGCGAGGCGCGTCCGCGTTCGCCCGTGGTCGAGGCCTTCCGCCACCATTCGCCCGACATGCTGCGCGTGGTCTGCATGGCGCTGATGAACGTGATCCCGGTGGTGGCCACCATCTTCGGCGCGGCCTATGCGGTGCAGCCCGCCTACGGCATCGGCTTCGCCAAGGACATGTACCTGTGGATTCCCGTGGTGGGCAACATCGTCGCGGTGCTGGTGATCCCCATGGTGGGCAACCTGTCCGACCGCATCGGCCGGCGCCCGCCCATCATCTTCGGCGCGCTGCTGTCGGGCCTGCTGGCCATCGGCTACCTCTACGCCATCAGCGAACGCAACATGCCGCTGGCCTTCGCCATGTCCATCCTGATGTGGGGCGTGGTCTACCAGGGCTACAACGCGGTGTTCCCCAGCTTCTACCCCGAGCTGTTCCCCACCCGCACCCGCGTCTCGGCCATGGCCATCTCGCAGAACCTGGGCACGGCCATCACCGCCATGCTGCCCGCGCTGTTCACGGCCGTGGCGCCTCCGGGTGCGCACAACATCTGGCTGACCGTGGGCCTGATCGCCTTCGGCATCACCGTGGTGGCCGCCCTGGCCGCGTGGAGCGCCCGCGAGACCTACCGCGTGCGCATGGAAGACCTGGGCGAGGCCGGTGCGCAGCCCGTGGCAGCTGCCGAGTACGACCGCCTGCGCAACCAGGCCCTGGCCCAGTCCGGCCGCTGAATCCTGCAACCCAAGGCATCCGAAGGCCCCAGGAAATGATTTCCGGAAAAACCACACTCATCGCGCACATCGGCGACCCGACCGAGACCTTCAAGTCGCCCATGATCTACAACCCATGGTTCGACGGCCGGGGCATAGACGCCTGCGTCGTGCCCATGGGCGTGAAGGCGGCGCATTTCGCCAGCGACTTTGCCGCCATCATGCGTTTCACCAACCTGCGCGGCGCGCTGATCACCATGCCGCACAAGGTGTCCGTGGTGGACCTGGTGCACGAGGTCACGCCCGCCGTGCACATTGCAGGCGCCTGCAATGCCGTGCTGCGGCGCGAGGACGGCACGCTGCTGGGCGACCAGTTCGACGGCGCGGGCTTTGTGCGCGGCGTGCTGCGCAAGGGGCGGCAGTTGCAGGGCGCGCGGGTGCTGATTTCCGGGGCGGGTGGCGTGGGCTCGGCGATTGCCGCCTCGCTGGCGGCGGCCGGCGTGGGCGAGCTGATGCTGTTCGATACGCGGGACGAGAGCGCGCAGGCCCTGGCCGGGCGGCTCGCTGCCTACTACCCGAGGATGAAGGTGGGCACGGGCTCCAGGGACCCGCAGGGCTTTGACGTGGTCGTCAACGCCACGCCGCTGGGCATGAAGGACGATGACCCGCTGCCGTTCGATGTGCAGCGCATCGCACCCACCGCCTTTGTGGGCGAGGTGGTGATGAAGTCCGAGTTCACGCCGCTGCTGCGCGCCGTGCGCGACAAGGGCTGCGACTTCCAGGTGGGCACGGACATGCTGTTCGAGATGATTCCCGCCTACCTCGAATTCTTCGGCTTCGGCAGCGCCACGCCCGACCAGCTGCGCGCCACCGCCCACATCTCCTACTGATCCAGCCGACAGACAACCGGCCCTGAATGCGTCCAGGGCAGGGCGCAGCCACGCCCGAAAAAGCATTTTTCACAGAGAAGGAGACAAGACCATGCAACAGCAAATGCACCAGACACCGCGAGTGCCGCAGCGCGGGGCCCTTCGCATCCTGGCCCTGACCACCGTGCTGGGCGCCTGGGGCGCGGGTGCCCAAGCCCAGTCCTCGGTCACCATCTACGGCAGCGTGGACCAGTACATCAACCACATGCGCAGCAGCTCGGGCGCATCCATGACCACGCTGGAGGACGGTGCCCTGCTGCGCAGCCGCCTGGGCTTTCGCGGGCAGGAAGACCTGGGTGGCGGCCTGTACGCGAAGTTCCAGCTGGAGATGGGCATCAACGCCGACAACGGCACGCAGGCCGACAGCACGCGCGGCTTCGACCGCCAAAGCTGGGTGGGCCTGGGCGGCGGCTGGGGCGAGGTGCGGCTGGGCCGGCAGAACACCGTGATCTTCGGGCGCGGCGACTACATCGACTTCACCTCGCGCACCTTGGGATCGATGGTCAACAACTTCGGCGTGCCCTCGCGCTTCGACAACGACATCTCCTACACCTCGCCGCGCATGGCCGGCTTCCTGTTCGAGGCCCACTACGCCATGGCCGAGACCGGTGCTCCAGCGCGCCAGGCCATCTACCAACTGGGCCTGGACTACCTGAACGGCCCCTACCGCGTGGGCTATGCAGGCCTGTATGCGCGTGCGCCGCAGAGCGCGGCCTATACCGACGCGGTCCGCTACGACAACCTCTACGCCAACTACGACTACGGCAAGGGCAAGGTCCAGCTGGCCTTTGTGCGGTCCAACAACAGCACGGCAGGCTCGGCGGGCAACAACACGGGCACGGTGCTGGGCAATGTGGGCGGGCTGGTGGCGGGCACGAACACCGACGTGCGCCGCTTCTACCGCGTCTGGCAGCTGTCGGCCGACTACCGCGTGACGCCGCAGCTGCGCGTGGGCGCACTGTGGGGCCGCATACAGGATGGCTCGGACAGCGGGCGCGGCGCATCGGGCGGCGCGGTCGCGGCCTACTACGACCTGTCCAGGCGCACCATGCTCTACGCGGTGGCCGAGCAGTTGAAGAACGACCGCAACGCGGGCTTCCGGCTGGCGGCCTCGGGCGGCATGAAGCCCAACTTCACATCGGCCGACGACGTCAACGGCCGCACCATCAAGGGCGTGCAGCTGGGCGTGCTGCACCGCTTCTGAGGGGGCATGCCATGGCACAGCTGCACCCGCTTCGCATTGCCGTGGCCGGCGCCGGCGCGATCGGCCAGGCCCATATCGCCGCCATCGGGGCCCAGGCGGATTGCCGCCTGTCCGCCATCGTGGACCCGGCGCCGGCAGCCCGGGAGCTTGCCCAAAGGGCCGGAGTGCCGCTGTGGCGCGACCTGGGCGAGCTGATCGCCCATGACCGGCCCGACGCCGTGGTGCTGGCCACGCCCAACCGCCTGCATGCCCCGCAGGCGGCGCAGTGCATGCATGCGCGCCTGCCCATCCTGCTGGAAAAGCCCGTCACCTCCACCGTGGCCGAGGCACAGCGCCTGGCCGCGCTGGCCGAGCGCAGCGGCGCCCGCGTGCTGGTGGGCCACCACCGCGCCCACAGCCCGATCATGGCGCGGGCCGCGGCCCTCATCGCCCAGGGGCGGCTGGGCCGCCTGGTGGCCGTGACCGGCGCGGCCCTGTTCTACAAGCCGGACGCCTATTTCGAGGAAGGCCCCTGGCGCCGCGAGGCCGGGGGCGGCCCCATCCTGCTCAACATGATCCACGAGGTCCACAACCTGCGCATGCTGTGCGGCGACATCGTGGCCGTGCAGGCCTTCGCCTCGCATGCCACGCGCGGTTTTGCCGTGGAAGACACGGTGGCCATCAACCTGCGCTTTGCCAGCGGTGCGCTGGGCAGCTTTGTGCTTTCGGACACGGCCGCCAGCGCGCGCAGCTGGGAGCAGACCTCGCAGGAGAACAAGGCCTATGCCAGCTATGAGGACGAAGACTGCTACCTGGTGGCGGGCACCTTCGGCTCGCTGGCCATACCGAGCATGCGGCTCAAGACCTATGCATCGGCCGGCCAGCGCTCCTGGAATGAGCCCTTCGACCTGGATGTGGCCGCCGTGGAGCGCTCGGACCCGCTGGTGCGCCAGATGGCCCACTTCGCCCAGGTGGCGCGCGGGCAGGCTGAGCCGCTGGTCAGCGTGCACGACGGCCTGCGCAACCTGCAGATCACCGAGGCCATTGCAGAGGCGGCGCGTACCGGTGCCGCCGTCGAGACCCCGGTGGCATGAACGAATCCCTGAATCGAGGACACCCCATGAAGACCATCCTGATGCTGCACGGCATCAACCACAACATGTTCGGCCAGCGCGATCCGGCGCAGTACGGCACGGTCACGCTGGCCGAGATCGACGCCTCGCTGCGCAGCCTGGGCAGCCAGCTGGGCTGCGAGGTGGACAGCTTCCAGACCAATTGCGAAGGCGCCATGTGCGAGCGCATCCACCAGGGCTTTCGGGACGGCGTCGATGGCGTGCTCATCAACGCCGGTGCCTGGACGCACTACAGCTACGGCATCCGCGACGCGCTGGCCATGCTCACCGTGCCCGTGGTGGAGATCCACATGAGCAACATCCATGCGCGCGAGCCCTTCCGCCACCACTCGGTGTTTGCCGACATCGTCCGGGGCCAGATCTGCGGCTTCGGCGCGGACAGCTACCTGCTGGGCCTGCGGGCCGCGCTGTCCGCCGTCGCATAGGATGCCTGGCGCGCAACTGGCCATGTATCTCCCTTGGAACTGCCTCGCTCGACGCGCGGCATGCCGTGACCAGGCTTCATTGAGATGAACTTCGCTGATCCCGGCCCGCGCCGCTCCGTTTCCTTTCTCCTGCTGCTGCCGCTGCTGCTGGCCGCGCAGCCGGTCGCCACCGATGGCTATCTGCCGGCGTTGCCCGAGATCGCGCGCGACCTGGGCTCGGCCAGCAGCAGCCTGACCGTGTTCATGCTGGCCTTCGGTGTCGCCCAGCTGGTGTGCGGACCGCTGGCCGACCGCTTCGGGCGCCGGCCCGTTCTGCTGACGGGTTTGGCCTGCTACACGGCAGCGGCGGCAGGCTGTGCGCTGGCGGGCAGCGCGGACGCACTGGTGGCCTGGCGCGCCGTGCAGGGCGCGGCCATGGCGGCCATCCTGGTGTGCGCACGGGCTGCGGTGCGCGACCTGTATCCGGCCCATGAAGGTCCGCGCATCATGGCCCGCGGCCTGATGGGCCTGGGGCTGGTGGCCCTGGTGGCGCCGATTGCCGGTGCATGGGCAGTCCAGGCCGCCGGCTGGCGCTGGGTGCTGGGGGCGATGGGCGTCTACTCGCTGGCTTTGCTGGCACTGTGCTGGCGCATGTTCAGCGAGTCGCGGCAAGCGCCGGCGGAGTCTGCCCCGGTCCTCGCATCCGTACCCGTATCCGTATCCGCTGGCGGTGTGCGCCAGGTGTTCGCCGACCCCGGCTTTTGCGCCTGGACGGCGCTGGCCGCAACCACCTACGGCGGCATCTTCTGCTTTTTGCTGCTGTCGCCGATGGTGTACGTCGACCTGTTCGGCCTGTCGCCCGTGCTCTACGGCTGGATTCCAGCAGGCGGCTCGCTGGTCTACATCTTCAGCATCACATGGTGCCGGCGCCTGCTGTCGCGCCACGGGCCGGTGCGCACGGTGCAGCTGGGCGCTTCGCTCAGTCTGCTGGGGCCGTGCATCCAAATCGCCGGCTGCGTGCTGGCGCCGGCCTCGCCCTTTCCACTGCTGCTGGGGCACGCGGTGTATGCACTGGGCCATGGCCTGCACCAGCCTTGCGGCCAGGCGGGCGCGGTGGGTGGCCTGCCGCCGCAGCTGGCCGGGCGGGCCGTGTCGTGTTCGGGCTTCGCGATCATGTGCGTGGCCTTCTGCGCCGGCCAGCTGGCGGCGCAATTTGTCGATCCGACCATGCGCCACGGTGCCTGGCCGATGGTGCTGCCCATGGCGCTGGCGGGCGTTGTGCTGGTCCTCATCGCCTTTGTCTGGCTGCCGTGGCTGTACCGGGTGCAGTCAGCGCAAAGGATTCAGCCCCGGTCATGACACCGCTCATGCATCCGCGCGGTATTCACCCCGATGCTTCATGAACCGGTGGTAGGACATGCGCAGGTGCAGCTGCATCACCTGGCGTGCCAGCTCTCCATCCCTGGCACGTATGGCGATCACCAGGTCGCGGTGGTGGTGCAGGCTTTGCACCAGCTCTTCGGGCGTGTAGATGTAGAACGACCGCTTGATGATCGGCATGTCGATCATCGTCGCCAGCATGGTCTTGAGGCGCGGCGAGCCCGATGCCTCGATCAGCGCGTGGTGAAAATCCCGGTTGGCTGACTGCACCTCGCCAATGCCGTCGTGGCCAGCGGCAATGCCGGCCTCCATGCGCTGGTTGCTGGCCTCCAGCTCATCGGCCAGCCCCTCGCCGCCGCGCGTGGCCGCGAGGAACGAGGCGTACGGCTCCAGCAGCATGCGCAGCTGGAAGGTCTCCTCCACATCCCAATCGCTCCACTCCGACACGCGGATACCCTGGCCCGCGCCATCGGTGGCCAGGCCATCTTCCACCAGGCGGTGCAGCGCATTGCGCACCGGCGTGCGGCTCAGTCCCAGGTCGCGGGCAATGGGTTCCTCCTTGAGCTGTTCGCCGGGTCGGTAGTGGCCGCCGATGAGCCGCTGCCGCAGAACCTCGTACGCCTTGTCTTTCACGTTTTGCACTGTGTTTGCACCAGATGGGTGGGGATGGTGCGCCGATTCTAGGTGACGACGGAAGGGCTCTCCGAGCTGCGCTTCATTCCGAAAAATACAAAACAAGTACAAATATTCGAAGTTCTACGGGAAATCTCTAGGAAGAAAAAGGAGATGTGCTCCGTAGACTGCGATAAATGTTTTAAATTTGTATTTTTATGAAGTTCGCAATACTGGGTGGTGGAATGGTCGGCGCCTGCTACATGCAGGCCTTTTTGGAGCAGGGGCACAGCCTGGTGTGCCTGTGCGAGCTGCAGCCCAACGCTGCGGTGGCCGACGCCGTGCAGGCCGCTGGCGCGCAGGTGCATGCCGCGCCCGGCGCCTGGCTGGCCGAGGCCGACGTGGTGGTGAGCGCCGTGTTCGGCACCGTGGCGCGCAGCCTGTTCGAGGCCTGCCTGCCCCATCTGCGCGATGGCGTGGTCTATGTGGACATGACCACGGCCGACCCGCAGGAGATGCGCGAATGCGGCGAGCTGGCCCGGCGCGTCGCCCAGGGCAGGGCGGTGCACTTCGTGGACGTGGCCATCACCGGCGCGGTCAACCTGGGCGGCAGCAAGACGCCGCTGCTCGTGGCCGGTGGCAAGGCCGGTTTTGTACAGGAATTGTTCTTGCCCCTTGGCGGCTCCGTTCGCGTGGTGGGCGGACAGCCGGGCGATGCCGCCGCGCTCAAGCTCCTGCGCAGCATCTACACCAAGGGGGCCGAGGCGCTGGCCGTGGAGTGCCTGGTGACGGCCCAGCAGATGGGCCTGCGCGAGCAACTGCATGCCGTGCTGCAGGACATCGACGAGACACCGCTGCGCACGCTGATGGAGTCCATGGTGCGCACGCACATCCCGCATTCCGCACGCCGCCGCAACGAGGTGGCCGAGGCCCGGCAGCAGATGGCCCGCAACGGCCTGGCGCCCATCGCCTTGACCGCCGTCGAGGCGCTGTTCGCCGCCACGGCCCGGGCGCATGCGGTGCAGCCCTTCACCGGCACCTCCACCGACGAGGCCATCGATTGGCTGGGCAGCCACGTGCTCGCCAGCCGCCCCTGATCAACGTACCCCTGCGCCAACCGACACCACCAAAGGAGACATCCGCAATGACGACCCCGACCCGACGCCGCCTGGCCCTCGCCGGCCTGCTGGCACTGACCGCTGCCGCCGTGGCCCCGGCCCATGCCCAGGGCACCTATCCGCAGCGGCCCATCAGGTTCATCGTGCCCTTTCCGGCCGGTGGCGGCACCGACAACCTCACGCGGCTGGTCGGCACCAAGCTCACCGAGGCCCATGGGTGGGCCATCGTGGTGGAGAACAAGCCCGGTGCCGGTGGCAACCTGGCTCTGGACCAGGTGGCCAAGGCCCCCGCCGACGGCCTGACCCTGGTGATGGCGCAGACCGACAACGTGGTGCTCAACCCGCTGCTGTACTCCAAGCTCACCTACAACCCCGACAAGGACCTGCGCGCCGTGGCCCTGGTCGCAGCCGGCCCGGCCGTGCTCGTGGTGAATGCCGATTCCCCGTACAAGTCCCTGGACGACATCATTCAGGCGGCGAAGAAGGAACCCGGGCGCCTGAGCTTTGCCACGCCGGGCACCGGCACCATTTCGCACCTCATCAGCGAGGCCTGGCAGAAAAGCTCGAATGTGAAGTTCACCCACGTGCCGTTTCGCGGCATGGCGCAGGCCATGCCCGACCTGCTGGGCGGGCGCATCGACATGTACATGGGCTCCATCCCCACGCTGCTGTCGCACATCCAGTCGGGCAAGGTGCGCGCCATCGGCGTGACCACCGCGAGCCGCTCCAAGCTGCTGCCCGACGTGCCGACCTACACCGAATCCGGCATCAAGGGCGTGGAGCTGGCCAGCGTGTGGGGCGTGATGGCCCCGGCCGGCACCTCCGACGCCATCGTCAGGCAGCTCAACGAAGCCATCAACAAGGTGGTGAACGCACCCGACACGGCCAGGAAGATCGCCGACTCCGGCGCCGAACTCATCACCGGCACACCGCAGGACATGGCCAGGCTCTACGCCAGCGACCGCGCACGCCTGGCACCCATCGTCAAGAGCTCTGGCACCACGCTCGATTGAGCGGCACGGCTTTCATTCCATCCACTCTGAGCACCACACCATGATCGGTCTTCAAATTCTGAAGCGGCAACGCGCTGTCAGCCTGGATATTGCCAGGCGCTATCTCGACGTGCCTGTCGCCAACGTCAGCGACTGCATGGCCCGCATGACGGCTGGCGGCGCGCGGCTGCGCCCCATGCACGGCGGCGGGCGCATGGCCGGCCCCGCGTTGACCATCAAGACCCGCCCGGGCGACAACCTCATGCTCCACAAGGCACTTCAACTGGCCAGCCCAGGTGACGTGATCGTGGTGGATGCCGGTGGCGACCTCACCAACGCACTCATCGGAGAAATCATGGTCGGAGACGCCATGCGTCGCCAGCTGGGCGGCATCGTGATCAATGGCGCGATCCGGGACGCGGCATGGATTCGTGCTGGCAGCTTCCCGGTATTCGCCGCGGGCGTCACGCACCGCGGACCCTACAAGGATGGCCCGGGCGAAATCAATGTGCCTATCGCCATCGATGGCATGGTGATCGAGCCCGGCGACCTCATGATTGGCGATGACGACGGCTTGCTGTGCGTACCCTATGCGCAAGCGCAGGCCCTGCTGGATGCAGCACATGGAAAACAGATGGTTGAGGCCAAGATGGTGGCCGACATCGCTGCCGGTACCTACAGCGCGCCATGGATCGACGAGACGCTCAAGCGTCTGGGCTGCCCGATTCAGCCGTAGCGCCGGCGCTGCAGCATCCATCCTGCATCCATTCATCACCCATCGCCCGTCCGCCTCAGACCTCGGCCAGCGCCTTCAGATGGCTTTCCAGGCCACCGGTGCCGCTGGCCGCGTTCACATGGTCGAAGTAGCCGTACCAGCCGCTGGCCTTGATGCCCGCCAGCAGGGCATCGCGCGCGGCGGTATCGGGAAAGCGCCAGATGCCCAGGAAGCGGTGCGGGCTGGCCTGGTCCAGGCCGCGCTCGGTCTCGGCCAGGGCCAGCACCTGCACGCCCATGGCAGCCAGGCCGCCCATGGCGCTGGCAACCGCGTCCAGAAACTGCTGGCGCTGCGCGGCGGGCAGGGCCAGCCAGGCGGGGTTGGGGGAATAGAGCTCGACCAGATAGTGGGACATGGTGTTTCCTGGGGTTGAGGCGCTGTGCGCCGGGTGTGATGCTGGCATATTGTATGGTAGCTAATTATATGCTGGCACCATGGCAGGCATCCTGTGCCGTCGATGGCTGTGCTCTGGCGCTGCCTTCCATCAGGGGTTTGCGCATATCCATATGCGGCAGGCTTGTTTGCGATAGCCAGGTTGGCCTTTAGGCTGGCGCGCTTTGACCACGCCATGTCCAGCCCCGTCGCAACTGTCCATTCCGATTCCCGTCCCGGCGCCTTTGCCATTTCATCCCAACCCGCCACGGCGTTGCACCTTGCCACGCCCGCCACGCTGGCGGCCGTGCTGGAGCAACTGTCCCCGGCCCAGGCCCGATGGGCGCGCGCCGCAGGCTTTGATGCGCAGCCGGGCCGCATCCTGCTGTTGCCCGGCATGCAGAGCGAAGTGCAGAGGGAAGGGCAGGGCGAGGGCACTGCCCTCGCTGGCGTGCTGGTCGGCGTGGACCCGGACCAGCTGCTGTGGCAGCTGGCCGGCCTGCCGGCTGCGCTGCCGCCCGGCACCTATGCGCTCGCCGATGCGGATGAGGCTCAGAGGCCGCATCTGCTGCTGGGCTGGGCACTGGGCGCGCTGCCATCGACCCGCCAGGCGCGGCAGTCGGATGCGGCAACCGCTCCATCACTCGCTCTATCACTCGCTCGGTTGGTGGCAAGCCCCGATGAGCAGGCCGCCGTCGCGCCAATGGCCGCCGCCATTGGCGAGGTGCGGTGGCTGGTCAACCTGCCTGCCAACCAGCTGGGTCCCGAACAGCTGGCCCAGGCCGTGGCCGACCTGGCCGCGCGCCATGGCGCGCGCTACCGGCAATGGGTGGGCGACGAGCTGCCCGCCGCAGGCTTTGCCCTGGTGCACGCCGTGGGTCGGGCGGCGTCCCGGGCGGCCCAGGCGCCGCGCGTGGCCGAGCTGACCTGGGGCGATGCCGCGCTGCCCCATGTGGTGCTCATCGGCAAGGGCGTGTGCTTTGACTCCGGCGGGCTGGACCTCAAGCCCGCCGCAGGCATGCGCTGGATGAAGAAGGACATGGGCGGCGCCGCACACGCCCTGGCCCTGGCCGATCTGCTGATGCAGGCGGGCCTGCCCATCCACCTGAAGCTGCTGGTGCCTGCGGTGGAGAACGCCGTGGGTGCCGGTGCGCTGCGGCCCGGCGACATCATCGAGGCCGGTGACGGCCGGCGCGTGGAGATCGAGAACACCGATGCCGAAGGCCGGCTCCTGCTGGCCGATGCGCTGCACCACGCCATTCGCAGCGCGCCCACGCCGCCCGCGCTGCTGATCGACCTGGCCACGCTCACGGGCGCTGCGCGCACGGCGCTGGGGCCGGACCTGCCTGCGCTGTTCAGCAACCATGACGGCTGGGCCGATGCGCTGCTGGCCCAGGGCCGCGCGCAGGCCGACCCGCTGTGGCGCCTGCCCCTGTGGGCGCCGTACCGCCGCATGCTCCGTTCCGACCAGGCCGACCTGCTCAACGCCGCCAGCACGCCACAGGGCGGCGCCATCACGGCTGCGCTGTTCCTGGAGAGCTTTGTGCCGCCCGAGCTGCCCTGGCTGCACCTGGACCTGTTCGCCTGGAATCTGGAGGAGCGCCCCGGCCGGCCCAGGGGCGGCGAGGCTCAGGGCCTGCGCGCGCTGTACGCCCTGCTGTCGCAGCGCTTTGCATCTGCGCGCAGCGCATTTGCATAGGCGCAATCGGGCTTTGCGGCGGGCTGGTGGCTCCACACAATCGGCCGTCTGGTGCAGCCGGCGCGGCACCCGCCGCCGCCTTTCTGCGATCTTGTTCCGGCTGCCAGGACACTTCATGACCCAAAGACGCTTCCTGCCTCGCCTTTCCCTGCTGCGCACCCACTTGCGCACCCTGCGAACCTCCGCACTGCTTCCCGCCCTGGCCGCAGCCCTGCTGTGCGCACCGCCCGCCCAGGCCGAAACCCTGCGCTGGGCGCGCTCCACCGACGCATCCACGCTGGACCCGCACGCGCTGAACAACGGCCCCAACCACAACCTGCTGCACCAGATCTACGAGCCGCTGATCATCCGCACGGCCGATGGCAAGCTGCTGCCCACCCTGGCCACGTCCTGGGCGCTGACTGCCGACCCCTCGGTCTGGGAGTTCAAGCTGCGCAAGGGCGTGAAGTTCCATGACGGCAGCCTGTTCACGGCCGACGACGTGCTGTTCTCGCTGCGCCGCGCGCGCTCGGCCACCTCGGACATGCGCTCGCTGCTGACCTCGATCACCGACGTGACCAAGGTCGATGCCTTCACCGTGCACATCAGGACCAACGGGCCCAACCCGCTGCTGCCGGCCAGCCTCATCAACATCCAGATCCTGAGCGCCGCCTGGGCCAAGGCCCATGGTGCCGAGCAGCCGCAGAACGCGCTGGCCAAGGAAGAGAACTACGCCACGCGCAACGCCAACGGCACGGGGCCCTACGTCATCGCCTCGCGCGAGCAGGACACGCGCACCGTGCTGCGGCAGTTTCCCGGCTACTGGGGCAAGGGGCTGTTCCCGCTGGAGATCGACGAACTGGTCTACCTGCCCATCAAGTCCCAGGCCACGCGCGTGGCGGCGCTGCTGTCGGGCGAGGTGGACTTCGTGCAGGACCTGCCCATCCAGGACATTGCGCGCCTGAGCGCCGACCCGCGCTTTCGCATCAACCAGGCCGCCGAGAACCGCACCATCTTCCTGGGCCTGAACGTGGGCGCCGCCCCGCTGTCGCATTCCGATGTGAAGGACAAGAACCCGCTGGCTGACCTGCGCGTGCGCCAGGCCTTCCAGCTGGCCATAGACCGGCAGGCCATACAGCGCGCCGTGATGCGCGGCCTGTCCGTGCCCACCAACATCATTGCGCCGCCCTTTGTGCATGGCTACGAGAAATCCTTTGGCGCCGTGGGCAAGGCCGACTTGGCCCAGGCCAGGAAGCTGCTGGCCGAGGCCGGCTATCCCAACGGCTTCGGCATCACCCTGCATTGCACGAACGACCGCTACCTGAACGACGAGGCCATCTGCCAGGCCATCGCCGGCTTTTTGGGCCGCATCGGCGTGAAGACGGCCGTGTCGTCCCGGCCGCTGGCCATCCAGACGGCGGCCATCAACAACCAGGAGACGGATTTCTACCTCTACGGCTGGGGCGTGCCCACCTATGACTCGGCCTACGTCTTCGACTACCTGGTGCACACGCGCGGCAAGAATGGCCGGGGCAACACCAATGCCACGCGCTACAGCAATGCCGAGCTGGACAGCCAGATCGTCTCCCTGGCCTCCGAGGGCGATGCGCGCAAGCGCGATGCCACCATCCACTCCATCTGGAGCACGGTGCAAAAGGAGCTGATCTACCTGCCGCTGCACGACCAGATCCAGACCTATGCCATGGTGCGCAAGTTCGACATCCCGGTGAATCCGTCGAACACGCCTTACTTCAAGCTGTTCAAGCAGCCCGGTGCGCGCCAGGCTGCGGTGGCCGGCGCGCAGTAGGCTCAGTGTGTCGCAGCCGGCTGCGGCCGGTTGACCTCCACGGTGACGTGGACCAGTTCCTCGTGCACGCCAAGCAACTGGCGCACGGCATCGGGGTCCACGCCTGCGGGCGCGTCCAGTGCCACGATGCAGGCGTAGCGCGCCTTGCCCACGCGCCAGACATGCAGGTCGGAGATCTGCGCGGCAAACGGCGCCTGGGCGATGGCCTCACGCACCTCGCTGACCACGGGGGCGTGCATCTCGGCGTCCAGCAGCACGCGGCTGCTGTCGCGCAGCAGGCCCATGGCCCATGCCGCCACCAGCACGGCGCCGGCCAGGCCCATGGCCGGGTCCAGCCATCCCAGGCCCCAGGCCATGCCGCCGAACAGGGCGGCGATGGCCATCACCGAGGTGGCGGCATCGGCCAGCACATGCAGGTAGGCCGAGCGCAGGTTGAGATCGCTGTGGTCGCCATGGTCGCCGTGATGGCGGTCGCCCGCGTGGCCGCCGTGCGCATGCCTGCCGTGCCCGTGGTGATGTCCGTGGTCGTGACCGTGACCGTGACCGTGACCATGGTGATGCCCGTGCCCGCCCTTCAGCAGCCAGGCGCAGACAAGGTTGACCAGCAGGCCCAGTGCGGCCACGCCCAGTGCCTGCTCGTAATGGATGGGCGAGGGCGAGAACAGGCGCTGCACCGACTGCCAGGCCATGCCGCCCGCCACCAGCAGCAGCAAGATGGCGCTGGTGTAGCCGGCCAGCACCTCGATCTTCCAGGTGCCGAAGGCAAAGCGCGTATCGCCCGCCAATCTGCGCGCGGCCGCATAGGCGCCAGCTGAGAGCCCCAGCGCCAGCGCGTGCGATCCCATGTGCCAGCCATCGGCCAGCAGCGCCATGGAGTTGAATCCGTACCCGCCTGCGATCTCCCCGACCATCATGGCCGCCGTCAGCCCCGCAGCCAGCATGGCACGGCGCTCGCCCAGCGGGTTGCCTTCGTCGAAACGGTGTGAATGCTGCCTGGGGCTGGCGCCGCCAGCGGTCGAGAGGGATGGAATGCTGTGCATGAAGATACTGTACCCCAGTATGTGCAGGCGCCTAGAATGGCCCTCATGGCACATACGATTCAGAACAAGAAGCGCTTGCTCACGCGCATCCGCCGCATCCAGGGCCAGGCCCAGGCGCTGGAGCGCGCGCTCGAGGCCGAGCACGACTGCGCGGCCATCCTCCAGCAACTGGCGGCCGTGCGCGGCGCCGTCAACGGCATGATCTTCGAGGTGCTCGAGGGCCATGTACGCACCCATCTGGGCGATGGCACGGCCGGCAGCCAGGCCCGTGAAGACGACGTGGACTTGGTGCTGTCGGTGATGCGCTCGTACATGAAGTGATTGATGAAGTGATGGCCGGCCCTGCGGATTGGCGCTCTCGGCGCGGTTTCCTGCTCTCATTTTTTGCAAACAGTGACCCCTGAAAACCGCCCATCTCGGACACGGCGCCCCATTCGCAGCGGACAATCGTCAGGCCAGGAATATGACGGGATTTCGACAGTTCCCGCCGCCTGCTGGCCAGCCAAGGACTACCGCGCATGACAGAAGACCCCCGCCGAGATTCCCCCGCAGATGCCGCCCCCGCCGCCGCCCAGGCGCCGCAGACGGCCCCGCAGCTGCGCATCGGCACCGTCGCCAAGCTCAATCTCGCCGACTTCCAGAACGCCGTGCCCGCGCTGCTGGAGCTGGCCATCGTCAACGAGGGCGAGCTGCCGCTGCAGGCGCTGAGCCTGCACCTGGCCTCGGAGCCTGCCTTCATCAAGCCGCGCACGTGGCGCCTGGAGTCGGTGGCCGCGCACAGCACCTATGCGCTGACCGACCTGGATGTGGCGCTGGACGGCGCCTTGCTCTCGCGCCTGACCGAGGCCGAGCCTGCCGTGCTGCGGCTGGAGCTGCGCAGCGGCCAGCCGGCAGAGACGGTGCTGGCCCGGCACGAACACCCGCTGGAACTGCTGGCCCGCAACCAGTGGGGCGGCCTGGGGCATTTGCCCGAGATGGTGGCGGCCTTCGTGCAACCCAATGATCCGGCCGTGGACCGCATCCTCAAGGGCGCGGCGCAGGCGCTGGAGGTGGCGGGCAAGTCCGGCGCCATCAACGGCTATGAACAGGGGCCGCAGCGGGCCTGGGAACTGGCCTCGGCCATCTGGACCTCCGTGCTCCAGAAGAAACTCAACTACGCGCTGCCGCCGGCCAGCTTCGAGCATGCGGGCCAGAAGATACGCGGCGCGTCCCAGGTACTGGATGCGGGCCTGGCCACCTGCCTGGACCTGACGCTGCTGTTCGCCTCCTGCCTGGAGCAGGCGCACCTGAACCCGCTGCTGGTCTTCACGCGCGGCCATGCCTTCGTGGGCCTGTGGCTGGGCAGGCAGGAATTCTCGACCGCCGTGGTCGATGACATCACGGCCGTGCGCAAGCGGCTCAAGCTGCAGGAGCTGGTGGTCTTCGAGACCACGCTGGCCGCGCAAGGCCAGGCCGTGGCCTTCAGCCAGGCCATTGCCCAGGGCGCGCGCCAGCTGGCCGAAGAGCATGAGGACCAGTTCGAGCTGCTGGTGGACGTTCGGCGCGCACGCATGCAGCGCATCCGCCCGCTGGCGCTGGCCCAGCCGCAGGACGCCGCGCCCGAGGCCGGCGAAGGACAGGCCGAGCCACGGCTCACCGTGGAGCCGCCGCCCGAACTCTTGGCGCAGGCGCAAACACGCGAAGTGCCCACCTCCCAGCTCGATCCCAAGGACAGGCTGGCGCGCTGGCAGCGCCGGCTGCTGGACCTGTCGCTGCGCAATGCCCTGCTCAACTTCAAGCCCGGCAAGAAATCGCTGCTGCTGCAGGTGGCCGCGCCCGCGCTGGAGGACACGCTGGCCCGGGGCCAGGTGCTCAAGCTGCTGCCCAGCCCCGAGCTCATGCAGGGCAAGGACCCGCGCAGCCAGCCATTGCACGAGGCGCGCAGCCTGGAAGACCTGCGCGGCGCGCACGCCGAAGAGGCGCTGCAGCGGCGCGAGGTCTTCATCGACCTGGAGCCGCTGGAGCTGGACAGCCGCTTTGTGGAGCTGTTTCGCGGCGCGCGCAACGCGCTGCAGGAAGGCGGCGCCAACACCTTGTTCGTGGCCCTGGGCTTTCTGGTCTGGAGCCGGCCCGACAAGCCCGATGTGCGCGTGCGCGCGCCGCTGATCCTGCTGCCCGTCACGCTGGAGCGCAAGAGCGCGCGCTCGGGCTTCACGCTGCAGGCGCATGAGGACGAGCCGCGCTTCAACCCCACGCTGGTCGAGATGCTGCGCCAGGACTTCCAGCTGGAGCTGGGCGTGCCCGCAGGCGACCTGCCGCGCGACGAGGCCGGACTGGACATCGCCGGCATCTGGGCCCGCGTGCGCGAGGCGATCAAGGACGTGCGCGGCTGGGAGGTCAGCGAGGACGTGGTGCTGTCCATGTTCTCCTTCGCCAAATACCTGATGTGGAAGGACCTGGCCGAGCGCGCCGACCAGCTGCGCAGCTCGCCCGTGGTCGCCCACCTGATCGACACGCCGCGCGAGCCCTATCGCTCGGAGATCGCCTTTCCCGACACGCGGCGGCTGGACCAGGAGTTCGCGCCGCAGCAGGTCTTCAGCCCGCTGCCGGCCGATTCATCGCAGCTGTCGGCCGTGATGGCCGCTGCGCGCGGCAAGGACTTCGTGCTCATCGGCCCGCCGGGCACGGGCAAGAGCCAGACCATTGCCAACCTGATCGCGCAGTGCCTGGCCGAGGACAAGCGCGTGCTCTTCGTGGCCGAGAAAATCGCCGCGCTGGACGTGGTCTACCGCCGCCTGCGCGAAGTGGGCCTGGGCGAGTTCTGCCTGGAGCTGCACTCCAACAAGAGCCGCAAGCTCGACGTGCTGGGCCAGCTGCAGAAATCCTGGGACTCGCATGGCCAGGTGGATGCCGAGGCCTGGGCCGCCAAGGCCAGCCAGCTCGGCCGCCTGCGCGAGCAGCTGTCGGCCTATGTGGAGCGCCTGCACCGGCGCCACGCCAACGGCTGGACCATCTACCGCGCCATTGGCGCCGTGGCCGGTGGCCAGGCGCTGCCGCGCCTGGGATTTCACTGGCCCACGCCCCAGGCCCATGACGAAGCGGGCCTGGCCCTTTTGCGCGAGACTGCGGGCCGCCTGCAGGCCAATGCCCAGGCCGTGGGCGCGCAGCATCTGAAGGACGGGCCGCTGGCCACGGTGCAGGCCAGCGACTGGTCCGTACGCTGGCAGCAGCAGATGGTGGATGCCGCCCAGGCCCTGCACGATGCAGGCCAGGGCTTTGCCGAGGCAGCGCAGCAACTGGGCCGGCTGCTGCGCATCGAGTGGCCGGCGCTGGGGCGCCAGGCGCGCTCGGCGCTGGGCGTGATCGCGCGCGCGCTGCCTGCGGCCGCAGGCCGCAACCTGGCTTTCTGCGTGCTGCCTGACGGCGCGCGCATTGGCGAATCCCTGCAATCGGGCCTGCAGCTGCTGGCGCAGCACGGTGATCTGTCCGCACAGATGCTGGCGCCCTGGCCGGCCGAGCTGCAGGCGCGCCTGGCCCAGGCGCTGGACCTGCTGGCGCAGCGCCGGCGCCTGCAGGCCGGGCTGGGCACGCCCTTGCCCGTGGCCCTGGGCGACGAGCTGGAACGCGGCCTGCAGTGCATCGACGAGATCGCGGCGCTGCGCCAGGGCCTGTCCGTCAAGTACGGCGCGGGCGTGGGCCAGCTCAATGTCTCGCAGCTGCAGCGCGAATGGGCCAGGGCCGGCAAGTCCTTGTGGCCGCTGTCCTGGCTGGGCCGGCGCAAGGTGCGCGCGGCGCTGGAGGCCACCATCGAAGGCGCGGGCGAGCCGCGCGTGGCCGATGACCTGGCCGCCCTGGTGCGCATCCGGGGCCTGCGAGAGGAACTGGACCAGATCCAGCCCGGCGCCGCAGCCGACGGCCTGTGGGCCGGACACCGCACGCGCACCGACCATGCGCGCAGCGCCTTGAAGGCCAATGCGGCCCTGCTGGCCGCGCGTGCGCAGAAGTCCTTCTCGCTCGATGGACTGGAGGCCGTGGCCGAAGGCCATGGCGGCGAGCGCTGGGCTGCCGAAGTGCAGCGCCTGCAGGCCCTGTACCAGATCGACCGCCAGCTCGATGGCTACCTGCCGCTGGCCGATGCCAGCCACGGCCTGTGGCGCGGCCTGGAAACCGATGCCCAGGCCTTGCAGGACGCGCTGGCCTTCGAGCGCGAGCGCCTGCAACTGACGCGGCGCGGCAGCCTGATGGCATCGCACGCCGCCGTGGCCCAGGGCCGCTGTGGCGCGGCGCTGCAGCAGGCCCACGCGCAGCTGGCGGCCCGCAGCGCCATCGAGGAACAGCTGCTGGCGCTGGACGAGCTGCGCTTGCGCTGCCCCGGCGTCTGGGACGGCCTGGACACGCGCCCGCAAGCCGTGGAGCATGCGCTGCGCCTGCAGGGATCGCTGCAGGCAGGGCTGACCGGGCTGGGCTGGCAGGAGGCCGAGCTGGTCCAGGCACGCCAGGCGCTGCACCAGGTGCTGGCCTTGCGCAGCGCCGAGCTGGGCGAGGGCGCCGCGGTCGGCATGGCCTGCCAGCAGTTGCTGGACAGCCTGGCCGGCCTGCACGCGGCCATAGACCCCTTCAGCGCGGCGGCAGCCCATGGCGAGCCGCAGCAGCGTGCCCTGGCCCAGCGCACGGCCGAGCAGCTGGCGGCCACGGCGGGCGGCGTGCTGGCCGGGCAGGGCGGCCTGCATGCCTGGTGCGCCTGGCGCAATGCCCAGGCCGCGGCCCGCGCGGGTGGGCTGGGAGCGCTGGCCGACGCCATCGAGTCCGGTAGCCTGGAACCGGCCCAGGCGCCCCAGGCCTTCGAGGTCAACTACGCGCGCTGGTGGCTGGCGCTGGCCGTGGACGAGGACGAGGTGCTCAAGCGCTTCGTCTCTGCCGAGCATGAGCGGCGCATTGCCGACTTCCGCGCGCTGGACGATGAATTCACCTCGGTCACGCGCCAGTGGATACGTGCGCGGCTGTGCGCGGGCCTGCCGTCGGCCGACAGCATCCAGCGCAACAGCGAGTGGGGCATCCTGCGGCGCGAGATCACCAAGAAGCGCCAGCACCTGCCGCTGCGCCAGCTGCTGGAGCAGATCCCCTCGGCCGTGCTGCGCCTGACGCCCTGCCTGCTGATGAGCCCGCTGTCCATTGCCCAGTACCTGAGCGCCGAGACCAGCAACTTCGACATCGTCATCTTCGACGAGGCCTCGCAGATTCCCGTCTGGGACGCCATCGGCGCCATGGCGCGTGCGAGGCAGGTGGTCATGGTGGGCGACCCCAAGCAGCTGCCGCCCACCAGCTTCTTCGGCCGCGCCGACACCTCCGACACCTTCGACGACGACACGCAGGGCGTAGAAGGCGACATGGAAAGCATCCTGGACGAATGCCTGGGCGCCAGCCTGCCCACGCGCAACCTGTCGTGGCACTACCGCTCGCGCCATGAAAGCCTGATCGCCTTCAGCAACCACCGCTACTACGGCGGCGGGCTGGTGACCTTTCCCTCGCCCGTCACCGACGACCGCGCCGTCAGCTTCCACGCCGTGCAGGGCCGCTATGAGAAGGGTGGCGCCCGCATCAACCAGCCCGAGGCCAAGGCCCTGGTGGCCGACCTGGTGGCGCGCCTGAAGTCGCCGGGGTTTGCGCAGTCGGGGGCCACCATCGGCGTGGTCACCTTCAACTCCGAGCAGCAAAGCCTGATCGAGGACCTGCTGGACGAGGAGCGCCGCAAGGACCCGGGGCTGGAGCCGTTTTTCTCCGATGCACTGCTGGAGCCCGTCTTCGTCAAGAACCTGGAAAGCGTGCAGGGCGACGAGCGGGACATCATGTACTTTTCCATCACCTACGGGCCCGATATCTCGGGCGCCGTGTCCATGAACTTCGGCCCGCTCAACCGCGACGGCGGCGAGCGGCGGCTGAACGTGGCGGTGACGCGCGCGAGGCAGGAGCTGCGCATCTTCTCCAGCCTGCGCGGCGAGCAGATGGACCTGTCGCGCACCCAGGCGGCGGGCGTGCGCGATCTCAAGCACTTCCTGGAATTTGCCGAGCGCGGCCCGCGCGCGCTGGCCGAGTCGCACCATGGCAGCCAGGGCGATTTCGACAGCCCCTTCGAGGCCAGCGTGGCCCAGGCGCTGGAGCACAAGGGCTGGCGCGTGCACACGCAGATCGGCGCATCCTCGTTCCGCGTGGACCTGGGCGTGGTGCACCCGGACCATGCGGGCAGCTACCTGGCGGGCGTGGAGTGCGACGGCGCCACCTACCACCGCTCGGCCACGGCGCGCGACCGCGACAAGCTGCGCGAGCAGGTGCTGCGCGGCCTGGGCTGGCAGATATTGCGCATCTGGTCCACGGACTGGTGGGTCAACCCGGGCGGCACGCTGGAACGCATCCACGCGGCGCTGACCGCGCTGCTGGAGCAGGACCGGCGCAAGCGTGCGGCCGAGGTTGTAGAGGTTGCCGAGGTGCCGCAGGCGGCTGCAGTCGCCGAGGCAGAGCCAGCGCCAGAGACGCCTGAGGCGTCCGAGTCTTCCGAGCCCTCCGCGTCCTCTGAGTGGCCCGAGGCATCCGTGGAGGACGGCGAGGCACATAAGGTCTGAAAGTCGGCCGTGCGCATGAAATGGGCACTTGCTGAAGCCAGAGACACCAAGGAAGGGCCGCCCCCGCACCGAGGGTGTCGTCCCCCTCCCCCGCAAAGCGGGTAGAGAGGGGGAAGGCGCGAAGCGCCTCAGGGGGTGTCAGTACTTGTCCGGAACGTACATGTGCTGGGGAACCGGGTTGCGCGTGTACTCCGGGTTGCGCGTGCGCTCGGGCAGCACGATGGCCGGGTGCTCTATCTCCTCGTAGGGCAGCTGCGTCAGCAGGTGGGAGATGCAGTTGAGCCGGGCCTTCTTCTTGTCCACGGCCTGCACCAGCCACCAGGGCGCCTCGGCGATGTGGGTGCGCTCCAGCATGGCTTCCTTGGCCTTGGTGTAGTCCTCCCAGCGGCGGCGGCTCTCGAAGTCCATGGGACTGAGCTTCCACTGCTTGAGCGGGTCGTGCACGCGGCCCAGAAAGCGCAGGTGCTGCTCCTCGTCGGTGATGGAGAACCAGTACTTCACCAGCGTGATGCCCGAGCGCACCAGCATCTTCTCGAACTCGGGCACGGAGCGGAAGAACTCCTCGTACTCCTCGTCGGAGCAAAAGCCCATCACGCGCTCCACGCCCGCGCGGTTGTACCAGCTGCGGTCGAAGAGAACGATCTCGCCACCCGCAGGCAGGTGGGAGACATAGCGCTGGAAATACCATTGCGTGCGCTCGCGGTCGTTGGGCGCGGGCAGGGCGGCCACGCGGCATACGCGCGGGTTCAGGCGCTGGGTGATGCGCTTGATCACGCCGCCCTTGCCGGCCGCATCGCGGCCCTCGAAGAGGATGACCACCTTTTTTCTGTGGTGCTGCACCCAGTCCTGCAGCTTGACCAGCTCGCCCTGCAGGCGCAGCAGCTCGCGGAAGTAGGTCTGGCGGCTCACGGTGTCGGCACCGTCCAGATCGTCGCCACCGCTGCCCAGGCGGGCGTCGTCTATCTCCATCTCCAGTTCTTCGTCGTAGCTGTCGAGCAGATCGCGTTCGATGCGCTGCATCAGCGAATCATGGTGGTCGGGCAGAAGTTCGTCGTACATGGTGGGGAATCCGGGCGTCCAGGAGTTGGCGCCTGGGATGGTGGCGTGGATGTGTGACGCGGCTGTGACGGTGCGGCTGGGTGAATACCCTGGCACCGCTCGCCTTCCCGCCGCCTACAGCCACCCCGCCTTGCGGAACTTGTAGTAAAGCAGGCCGCAAACACCCAGCACGAACAGCAGTGCGGCCGGATAGCCGTATTGCCACTTCAGTTCGGGCATGTTCTCGAAGTTCATGCCCCAGACGCCGAAGAAGGCCGTGCAGATGGCGAAGATACTGGCCCAGGCTGCCAGCCGCTTGGTGACTTCGTTCTCCTCGATGGACACCATGGACAGGTTCACCTGGATGGCCGTGCCCACGGTGTCGCGCATGGTGTCGATCTGGGCGTTGATGCGGCCCAGGTGATCCATCACATCGCGGAAGTAGTCCCTGGAGCCCACGCAGATCTGGGGGACGCGCCCGCCGTTGAGCTTGCCCACGGCTTCCAGCAGGGGGGCCACGGCGTGCTTGAGGTCCATGGCGCGGCCCTTGAGTTCATACAGCTGCTTGATGTTGTCGCGCGCCGCGCCCTTGGTGAAGATCTGCTGCTCGATCTGCTCCAGCTCCACCTCCAGCGCGTCGATGATGGGAAAGTAGCGGTCCACCACCGCATCCATCAGCGCATACAGCACAAAGCCCGAGCCATGGCGCAGCAGCTCCGGCTCGCTCTCGCAGCGCTCGCGCACGCCCAGGAAACCGCGCTTGCTGCGGTTGCGCACCGACAGCACGTAGTTGGAGCCCACGAAGACATCGACCTCGCCGTGGTTGAAGTGGCCGGGCCGCTCGGGCTCGGGCTCCAGCAGGTGCATCACGGCAAACAGCGAGCTGCCGTACTCCTCCAGCTTGGGCCGCTGGTGGCCGTGCAGCGCATCCTCCACGGCCAGGGCGTGCAGGCCGAACTCCTGGCGCATCTCCTCCAGCTCGGCCGGCGTGGCGTCCGCCAGCGCCACCCAGACGAAGCAGCCGGGCCGCTCTATGTAGTTGCTGATGTCGGCGACGGGAATGTCCGCCAGCTTGGCCCCGTTTTCGTAGGCAACGCAGTTGATCAGCATGGGAGGTCCCTCGGTAATTCTGGTGCTGGTGATCCTGCCATAACGGGGGAGGGGGAAAAGCCAGTGCCCAAGCTGCCATCGAAACCGCCAGCAGCCCGGGTTTGCGCACCTGGTAACAATACGTGTATAACCTGTCACAACCTGCTGGGCGCCGCCCGGCGCTTGCGAGCCAAGGACTCAGATGATCTTTCGCCAGTGGGGAATTGCGTTGGGTGCGTTGGGCCTGTGGGCCTTGAGCGGTGTATCTGCAGCCGGTGTGCTGGACAAGATCCAGGCCGGTGGCGCGCTGGTGATTGCGCACCGGGAATCGTCTGTTCCCTTCTCCTACATCGACACCCGCAGCGGCAAGCCCGTCGGTTATGCGCTGGATCTGTGCCTTCGCCTGGCCGAGGCGGTGCGCAAGCAGACAGGCAGGAAGGACATGAAGGTGGAGTTCCTGATGGTCACGCCCGCCAATCGCATGGCCGTGATCGAGCAGGGCAAGGCCGACATGGAGTGCGGCTCGACCACGAACAACGCGCAGCGGCGCCAGACCGTGGCGTTCACGGTTCCCCATTTCATCACCGGCGCCCGGATGCTAGTGAAGGCCGACAGCACCATCAACGCGATGGAGGATCTCAAGGGCAAAAAGCTGGTTTCCACCAAGGGCACCAGCCCGATGGCCCTGGTGACGCAGGCCAACAGGCAGCGCCTGATGGGCATCACCATTGTGGAGGCCCCCGATCACGCGAGGGCCCTGGAGATGGTGGAGAACGGCGAAGCCGACGCGTTCGTGATGGATGACGTGCTTCTCAACGGGCTGGCCGCTGCACGGCCCGATCCACGCGCCTTGAAGGTGGTGGGCAAGTTCCTGTCCACCGAACCCCTGGCGATCATGCTGCCGAAGGCCGATACCGCTTTCAAGAAACTGGTCGATGAAGAGATGAAGCGGATCATCACCAGCCGCGAAATCCACCCCATCTACGAGAAGTGGTTCCTGCAGCCGATTCCACCCAGCTCCACGAATCTGAACCTGCCGATCAGCTACCTGCTGCGCGACTTCTGGAAGTACCCCATGGCGGACATTCTGCTGTAGGCCCGTGCAGGCGCGGCGCCGGATTTGTCGAGCCGCCAGCGCTTGCCCGCTTGCCCCGTTCGACGGGCGGCTGCGGCGCCGGGCAGATTCAGCCGAACACGGGGCGCATGAAGCTGCGCTCGTAGCTGAGGATGCAGCGCGTGTCCTCCGCGTAGCGGAAGGCGGCCTGGCACTCGGGGTCCTGCATGGACTTGATGCGGTACTCCTCGTACAGCGCCATGCTGGGGAAGCTGAACATGGCCAGCGCCACATTGTTGGCGCCTTCGGACGGCAGGAAGTAGCCGTGGTGCTTGCCGCCGAATTTCTCGACCAGAGGAATCCAGGTCTTGCCGTACTCCTCGAATTCCTTGGCCTTGAACGGGTCGATGATGTAGCGCAGGTAGCAGGTGATCATGGGGATGGAAGAAGGGGAGGACAGGAAAGGGGAGGCAGGGAGGGCAGAGCCGGCTCTAGAGTTTGAACGAAGCCGTCAGGCGCGACAGCTTCTCCGATTCTTCCTGCAGCACCTGGGTGGCAGCCGAGGACTGCTCGACCAGGGCTGCGTTTTGCTGGGTCACGCGGTCCATGTCGGTCACGGCATGGCCCACCTGCTCGATGCCGCTGCTTTGCTCGCGGCTGGCCGAGGCGATTTCGGTCACGATGCCCGTGATGTTGCGCACCGTGGTGACCACCTCGCGCATGGTCTGGCCGGCCTGGTCCACCAGGGTGGCGCCGGCGTCCACGCTGTCCACCGAGGTCTGGATCAGCGTCTTGATCTCGCGCGCGGCCGAGGCGCTGCGCTGTGCCAGCGTGCGCACCTCGCCCGCCACCACGGCAAAGCCGCGCCCGTGCTCGCCCGCGCGCGCCGCTTCCACGGCCGCATTCAGCGCGAGGATATTGGTCTGGAAGGCAATGCCGTCGATCACGCCGATGATGTCCACCACGCGGCGCGAGGAGCTGTTGATCTCGCCCATGGTGGCCACCACCTGGTCCACCACGGAGCCGCCGCGCTCGGCCACGGAACAGGCGCCCGAGGCGATCTGGCTGGCGTGCTGGGCGTTCTCGGCGTTCTGGTGCACGGTGGCCGTGAGCTGCTCCATGGAGGCGGCGGTTTCTTCCAGCGAACTGGCCTGGCGCTCCGTGCGCTGCGACAGGTCCACGCTGCCCGTGGCGATCTCGCCGGCCGAGCGGTGGATGACGCCGGCCGTTTCATGGATGCGCGTCACCAGCTGGCGCAGCTGCTCGCTCATGCGCTGCACGGCGGCGATCACGCTGCCTTCGGGGGCCTGGGCTGCGCCCGCCAGCCCCGACTGCGACAGGTCGCCCGAGGCGATGCGGTTGGCAATCTCGGCCGCCACCGCCGGCTCGCCGCCAATGGCATTGAGCACGCTGCGCGTGGCCAGCCACGCGATCAGGGACAGCAGTGCGCCCAGCACGGCCAGCGCCGCCACCGACTTGGTGATGGTGGCGACAAAGGCCTGCTGGATGTCGTCCACATAGTCGCCAGCGATCAGGTCCCAGTTCCAGGCCGTGGAGCGCCTGGCATAGGCCAGCTTCTCGCTGGGCTCCTTGGCGCCGGGGCGGGGCCACCAGTACGTGAGGTAGCCGCTGCCCTGGGCCGACGCGCCCACGGCGGCAATGTTGCGGTACAGGTAGTTGCCCTTGGCATCCTGGAAGCCGCCCATGTTCTTGCCGTTGATGCCCGGGCTTGCGGGATTGTTCAGCACCACGGAATCCGTGGTGATGCTGGTGATGTAGCCTGCGCCGCCTGCATAGCGCAACTGGCCCACGCGGGCAATGGCGGTGGCCTTGGCTTCTTCCTCTGTCAGCTTGCCGGCCTTGGCCTCGGCGGCAATCGCCGCAATCAGGCTGTCGCCCGCATCGACGAAGTCGCGCAGCGCCTGCTGCCGGGCCTCGTAGGCCTTGTCGCGTGCCTGGTAGGCGTTGAAGAGGGTGAGCGCAAGCAGCGCGAGAAGGCAGAAAACCAGCGGTGCCAGCAGTTTCTGGCGAAGGGACAGGGCGGGCATGGTCGGGGAGTGCAGCAGAAGGCCAGGAACGCCACAATGCTACAGAAACTTACGGCATGGTTGCATGTAATTACAAATAAAGCTGCGGTCCGCAGCACTGCAAAGGCGGGCGAAAATCGCGCCATGCAAGAAACCCCGCCTCCCGCCGCCCAGCCCCGCAATCCGCTGCACGGCGTCACGCTCGAAGCCATCGTCCTTGCCCTGGAGGCCCGCTACGGCTGGGCCGGGCTTGCGCGGCAGGTTCCGGTGCGCTGCTTTGCGCTGGACCCCAGCGTCAGCTCCAGCCTGAAGTTCCTGCGCAAGACGCCCTGGGCGCGCGAGAAGGTGGAGGCGCTCTATCTGGAGATGCTGCGCAAGGACAGGCCCAGGCCTGCTTCCAAAGACTGAAGGCGAAGCCGGTGGCCACCGGGCAGCCTGTCCGGTGCGCTGGCGCAGGTTCTGCCGATCATCGGCTCCCGCTGCATGCCTGCATCCCTGCCGCCGTGATTGCCGCCGCCCTGGACAAGCTCGGCATCACGCAGGCTCCGCGCCCAGCGCCTGGGCCAGGAACTCGGCCGTGACGCGCACCCGGGCCGTGCGCTGCAGGTCGGGGTGCATGACCTGCCAGACCTCGTAGTCGTCCGAGCGCTGGCGCTGCGGCCAGATGCGCAGCAGGCCTTCGCGCTCGCCCATGCTCACGGGCATTTCGCCCAGGCCTATGCCGGCCGCCACGGCCTTGCGCACCAGCAGGCTGGAGTTGGCGGCCATGGCGATCCTGGCCTGGCGCGCGGGCACGTCCACCATGGTGGGAACGGGCCGCTGCTCCAGGAAGGGACCGTAGACCACGAGGTGGTGGCCGCGCAGTTCGTCCTCGGCCACGGGCTCGCCAAAGCGCGCCACATAGGCGGCACTCGCAAACAGTCCTACCGGCCATGCCGCCACGCGGCGCACCACCAGCTCTGGCGCCTCGGGGCGGACGTTGCGAAACGCGATGTCGGCCTGGCGGCGGCCCAGGTTGAGCATCTGGGTGGACACCTCCAGGTCCACGCGGATGCCGGGCCAGCGCTGCTGCAGGCGCTCGATGGCGGGCAGCAGGAATTCGGTGGCAATCGAGTCGGTGCTGGTCACGCGCACCAAGCCGGCCGGGCTGTCGTCCAGGCCTTCGATGCGCGTGCGCAGGTCCAGCGCCGCGCCCTCCATGCGTCGCGCCGCGCCCAGCGCTGCCTCGCCAGCGGCCGTGAGCAGGTAGCCATCCCTGGCGCGCAAAAACAGCTTGCTGCCCAACTCGGCCTCCAGCGCGTTCAGGCGGCGGCCCACGGTGGCCTGGTCCACGCCCAGGATGCGTGCGGCCGCGCGCAGGGAAGGGGCGCGTGTCAGGGCGAGAAAGATGCGGGTGTCATCCCAGTTCATGGCGGTTGGCGTGATGCAGATTTGCAGCACTGTAGAGCGAAATCGCTGCGTTCGAGCGGCTGGCGGCAGTCGTAAGCTCGGGGCATTCGTTTCTTCAACCTGTTTTTGGACACTCTTTCGCCATGAATGACGACGCCCGCATGCAAGCCATTGTTTTCGACGATTTCGGCGGCCCCGAAGTGCTCGTGGCCCGCGACGTGGCCCGGCCCGAAGTCCGGCCCCATGACCTTCTGGTGCGCAATGCCTCCATCGGCGTGAACCGTGCCGATGTCTCGCACCGCAAGGGCGCCTATGGCCGCGCCCACTTTGGCGAATCCGACCTCATGGGCCTGGAGATCGCCGGCACGGTGGTGCAAGTGGGCGCCGAGGTGCAGGGCTTCGCCGTGGGTGACCGCGTCATGGGCATCGTGGGCGGCGGCGCCTATGCCGAGCTGTCGCGCATCGACCACCGCATGGCCATGCATGTGCCCGAGGGCCTTTCGCTGACGGATGCCGGCGCGGTGGCCGAAGTCTTCGTGACGGCGCATGAGGCGCTGTTCCACCTGGCCCAACTGCAGCCTGGCGAAGCCGTGCTCATCCACGCGGCCGGCAGCGGCGTGGGCTCGGCGGCGGTGCAGCTGGCGCATGCGGCCGGGGCGCGCGTGTTCGCCACGGCCAGCGGCGACAAGCGGGCGGCTGTCTTGGGCCTTGGCGCCGACGTGTTCATCGACTACCGCAGCGAAGACTTCCAGGCCGTGGTGGCCGAGCAGACCGGCGGCCAGGGTGTGGATGTGGTGGTGGACTTCATCGGCGCCCCGTATCTGGAGCGCAACCTGCGCTCGATGGCCATGGGCGGGCGCATGGTCTGCGTGGGCCTGCTGGGCGGCGCGCTGGCGGCGGCCGTGCCCATGGACGTGCTGCTGTACAGGCACCTGAGGATCTTCGGCACGGTGATGAAGTCGCGCCCGCCCGAAGTCAAGCAGGCCATGGTCCGGCGCTTTGCCCAGCGCTGGCTGCCCGCGCTGGCGGCCGGCACCATCCGCCCCGTGATCGACAGCACCTGGCCGCTGGCCGAGGCCGCGCAGGCGCACCGGCGCATGGAGTCGGGCCAGAGCGTGGGCAAGCTGCTGCTGATTCCCGGGCAGGGCGGTCAATAGGGCACTCAATAGGGCGCTCAATAGGGCGGCCAGGCCGCATCCCCCGCGTCCACGGTCGCGAACATGGTGCGCACGGTGTGCGTGAAATGCGGCCGCGTGATGTCGCTCCAGGCCGTGGCGCGCACCTGCAGCCAGGCCGGGCAGCCCAGCACCTCGGGGTTTTGCAGGTCATAGCAGGCCAGGGACAGCGGGCCGCCGTCGTGGTTCAGGTAGCGGCGTGAATGGATGTTGCCCTGCACGGCGGCCAAGCCCGGCATGTGTTCTTCGTCGTACCAGCGAAAGATCTCGGGCGCCCAGCCTTCGGCCGGGTCCATCTCCACCGTGTAGTGGGCATGGCGCTGCTGCCCGTGCGAGGCGCCGGGCCGGTCGAAGGCCAGCGTCAGCCTGGACGCCGCAAGGTTTGATGCGGCCGGCAGCATGGCCTGCGCCGCCGCCTGCACGGCAAGCACTGCAGGCCGCGAGACGCCGATGCGGCCCGGCAGCTCCACATAGACGTAGATGCGCCCCGTGCTGGCCGACCAGGCGAATCGCTGGACGGTCAGGCGCACGCCCAGGCCTGCCGCCTGGGTGAGGGCGTCGCCAAACGCAGGACCGTAGGCGCTTCTTGCGAATGCCTTGGCGCTTGCCAGGCAGGGCGCTGCCATCGTCCATTGCAGCAGCAGGCAGTCGGCAGGTATGCGGGAATCAGCCATGCCTTCAGTGCCCGATATGGAATGCGGTGAGAAAGCGCGAGACCATGTTGTAGGCCGCGATGGTGGCCACCAGGTCCACCTGTTCCTGCGCGCTGAAGCGGGCCTGCACCTGGGCGAACAGCGCGTCGGCGACGGTGATGTCGCGCGTCATGGCATCGGTCAGGCGGATGGCAAGGTGCTCTTGCTCGGTCCACGGCGCATCCGCGGCGCAGGGGATGCTGCGGGTCGCCTCGATGGCCGCATCGCTCTTGCCCGCCTTGTGGGCATGGGGTACATGGGCATTGAATTCATAGGGCGCGCCGTTGAGCACGGCCACGCGCAGGATGACCAGCTCGCGCAGCCCTGCATCCAGGCTGCTGCGATTGCGTACGGCCGACAGCATCTGCTCCCATCCGTGGGCGATGGGTGGGCTGTTGAGCAGCACCTGGTACAGCTCGGAAATGCGGCCGCGTTCGGCCAGGATGCGCGATTCCACAGCCGCCAGTTCGGGGCGGGTTCCGGGGAGTACGGGTTGGATTCTCATGGGGGCTCGCTTCAGTCGGGGGTGATGCCGTTGGCGCGTACCACGCGGCTCCATTTGAGGGTGTCGGCCTGCAGCGCCCTGGCCAGCTCGGCCGGCGTGCTGCCCACGACTTCGGTGCCAGCGGCTTCCAGGCGGCTTTTGACCGAGGGCGTGTTCAGCGCCCGCTGCACGGCCTGGCTCATTTTTTCGGTCTCGGCCGCTGGCGTGCCCTTGGGGGCGAACAGGGCGTACCAGTTGTCCGAATCCACGCCGGTGATGCCGATCTCGGCAAAGGTCCTGACCTCGGGAAAGCGCGGGTGGCGCCGGCTGGCGGCAATGGCAACGGGCTTGAGCTTGCCGGCGGAGATCTGTCCGATCAGCCCGGGAATGTCGCCAAAGAAACCATCGACATGGCCCGCCACCACATCCGTGATGGCGGGCGCGGCGCCCTTGTAGGGAATGTGGGCGAGCTGGATGCCCGCATGCTCTTTGAGCAATTCCATGGCCAGGTGCGGCACGCTGCCCGTGCCGGACGAGGCCATGGTCAGCGGTGTACGGGCCTGGCGTGCGGCTGCCACGAACTGCGCGCCGTTGCCGTAGGGCGCCTTGGCGTTGACCACCAGCATCTCCACGTTGCTGACCACCAGCGACACCGGTGCGAGGTCGGTGGCCGGCTTGTAGCCGAGCTTGGGGTACAGCGCCGGGTTGATGGCCACGGCGCCCACGCTGGTCAGCCACAGCGTGCGCGTGTCCGGCTGTGCGCGCGATACGTATTCGGCCGCAATGGCGCCGTTGGCACCGGCCTTGTTCTCGACCACGACGATGCTGCCCAGCTCCTTGCCCAACTGCTCGGCCAGCGTGCGCGCCACGAAGTCCACCGGGCCGCCCGGCGGAAAGGCCACGACGATGCGCGTCATCTGCGGCTGCGCGGGCGCAAGCGCGGGCCATGCGGCGCAAACCAGGGCAGCGAGGGGCGCCAGGGCCGCCAGCGCCATGGACAGGCAGCGCCTGCGGCGGGTGGAAGGGATGCTTGTCATGGATGTCTCCTTTTATGGGTATCTGTGGGCAGGGCGACCGGCGATGAGCCACAGGCGACAGGCGCCGTGTGCGGTCCTCAGAACCGGTACAGCCGCTGCGGGTTGTCCACCAGCAGGGCCTGCCGCAGCGCTGGCGTGGGCGCGATGTCGGCCAGCGCATCGACCAGCAGGCCGTCGTCGGGCACGTGCGTGTGGTTGGGGTGGGGCCAGTCCGTGCCCCACAGGCACTGCGTGGGAAAGCGCTCCACCAGCAGGCGCGCCAGCGGCTTGCCCTGGGCATAGGGCGGCTGGCTGTCGATGCGGTCCACGCCGCTGACCTTGACGTGGAACTGCGGCTGGTCGGCCAGCAGCTGCATCAGCGCCTGGAAATCTGCATGCCCTGCGCCCAGGCGCGCATCCACGCGCCCCATGTGGTCGATCACCACGGGCACGGCACTGGCTTGCAACTGCCGGCCCACCGTATGCACCAGGCTGCTTTCGAAATGCACCTGCAGATGCAGTCCGGCCGCGGCCAGGCGCGGGGTCAGCGCCAGAACGTCTTCAATGCGGGCGCCGGCCAGGTGCCGCATGAAGTTGAAGCGCACGCCCCGGAACCCCGCACCCGCCAGCCGCGCCAGCTCGCCATCGGACACATCGGCGGCCACCAGCGCCACGCCCAGGTAGTTGCCGCCACCGGCGGCAATCGCGTCCTGCACCGCACTGTTGTCCAGGCCATGGCAGGCGGACTGCACGATCACGCAGCGCGACACGCCCAGGTGGCGGTGCAGTGCAAACAGCGTGTGCTTGCCCGCGTCCGCCGGGGTGAAGCTGCGCCCGGCCGCATACGGAAACTGGGTGCCGGGACCGAACACATGCACATGGGTATCGCAAGCGCCCGCAGGCAGCTGCAGCGCGGGCTTGGAGGGGGACAGGGCGTAGGTGAGTTCAGGCATGGGGCTTTGCAACAAGGCAGCGACAGCGAAGGCTTGTGGCGATTGTGGGCGGGCTTGCCGCGAATGAGGCATAGACTTGGCTGATACCTGCTATCAGCCAAAAGCATGCTGAAAGCCCTTGCCAAGGAGAACCATGGACCTGACGCGCCTGAGCTATTTCGCTGCGGTGGCCGAGGCCGGCAGCTTCAGCCGCGCCGCCGCCGCCCTGCATTTGTCGCAACCGGCCCTCAGCCGACAGGTGCTGTTGCTGGAGGGGGAGCTGGGACAGCGGCTGCTGGAGCGCACCGGGCGCGGCGTGGTGCTGACCGAGCCGGGCCAGGCGCTGCTGCAGCATGCGGCCGGCATCTTTGCGCTGGCCGCGCAGGCCGAATCGGACATGCAGGACCGGCTGCGCAGCCCGCGCGGGCGCATCAGCATCGGCCTGCCGCCCTGGGTGGCGCGCTCCATCGCCGCAGACCTGGTGCAGGGCTTTTTGCAGCAGTACCCCGACGTCACCATCTCCATCGAGGAGAACCTGAGCATCAGCCTGCGCGAATGGCTGATCGCCGGGCGCGTGGACATGGCCCTGCTGTTCGATCCCCCGCACTCGCCGCAGATCACCACGGAGACCCTGCTGCGCGAGCCGCTGGTGCTGGTCAGCAGGCATGCGCTGCCCGCCAAGGTCCGCATGGCGGCGCTGTCCCAGCGCAAGCTCGTCATGGCGCGCGGCCCCAACGCGCTGCGCAAGCTGCTGGAGAGCTACACCGTGCCGCGCGGCGTGCCGCTGCACATGCTGGCCGAGGTCGATTCCGTGCACACCGTGCTCTCGCTGGTGGCCCGGGGCATGGGCGACTCCGTGCTGCCGCTGAGCGCCATCCAGGGCACGGCCTCGCCTTCGCAGCTGTCGATCGCGCAGATCATCTCGCCCGTCGTGCGCAACCGCCTGGTGCTGGCCATTCCGCGCGCACGCCCGTCCACCCGCGTCACGCGCTTTGCAGAGCAGCTGATCAAGCGGGTGGTGAGCGAGCGGCTGGGCTTGCCGGGTTGATCCGACAGCTGTTGAACGGCCAGTGCGAAGCCCTGGCCCGCACTCAGCCCAGCTTGTGCCGCGTCCTGAGCAATCCCAGGCCCAGCGCGATGAAGGTGCCGCCCACGATGCGGTTGAACAGCCTGGCGTGCGCCAGCACGTGGCCCTTGATCATGGAGATCAGCAGCACATAGCAGGCGTGCGAGATCAGGGCGCACACCGCGAACGTGGTGGTCAGCACCAGGTACTGCGTGAGCAGCGGCTCGCCCGGGATGACGAATTGCGGGAACAGCGCGGAGAAGAACAGGATGGCCTTGGGATTGGTCAGCGACACGCCCAGGCCCTGCGCCACCAACTGCCAGTTCCCGCGTTCACGCCGGTGGGCAGGCGCCAGGCCGGCGTCGCTGCCCAGCAGCGCGTCCTTGCTGCGCCAGCGCTTGACGCCCAGCCAGATCAGGTACATGGCGCCTGCCACCTTCATGACCAGAAATGCGTGGGCCGACATGCTGAGAATGGTGCCCATGCCGATCATGGCCAGCCCGGAGACCACGAAGATGCCCACCGAGCTGCCCAGCGAACTCAGGGCCGTTCGCCTGGCGCCCACGTCCACCGAGTTGGAGATGGCCAGCAGCACTGCCGGGCCGGGAGTGAAGCACATCAGCAGCGAGACGCCGCAGAAAACAAGCCAGTGGGCGATGGTCATGGTCGGTGCGAGGAGGCCGTGGGAAGACAGCCGGTATTCTCGTTCAATAACGCCCCCTGCGTGGCCCCGGGGTTGCCGGCCGCCCCGGCCCGTGCAAACAGATGCATGGCCCAGCCCGCGCAGGCCGCCGCGCAGGCCCAGACCAGCCCCCAGCCCTGGGCCGACAGCAAGTGCGGAATGGCCAGCGGCACGAGGAAGCACACCGCGAACACCGAGGTATTGGCCATGCCCAGCGCCGTGCCCGCGCGGGCCGCGCCGGCCAGCCCGGCCAGCTGCGTGTAGGCAACGCCGTGCCAGGCGGACACGCAGATACCGCACACGCCCAGCATCACCATCAGCACCAGGCCCATGGCGGGCGACACTGCCGATGCGCCCGGATGGCTGCTCCAGCTCAGGGCCGCCATGCCCGCGAACAACGCCAGGGTGAGCTGGCAGCAGGCGCGCAGAAAGGCCGGGCGGTTCTGGCGCCTGTCAGTCCAGCGGCCGCTGCAGATGCGCAGGGCCATGGAGGCGAGCTGCACGACCGACATGACGGCCGCCGCCACGCCCAGCCCCAGGTGGGCATGGTCATGCAGAAACACCGTTCCGAACGAGAGCACGGCGAACTGCGGGGCGCACAGGATGCCGATGCCGGCGGCCATGCGCCAGGCTTGCCGATCGCGCAGGGGCCCTGGCGCAGATGGCCCGGCCCGGCCTGGCGCAGCGGCCTTGCCTGAGGCCGGGGCATGCGATGGCTCCTGAATCCACAGCGCTGCAAACACCGCCGCCGCCAGGCACAGCGCCGCCAGCACGCCATAGACGGCGGCAAAGCCTGCATGCGTGGCCAGGCCGGTCAGCAAGGGGGCGCCAATGGCGCCGCCCAAGGGCACGGCGGTCTGGCGGATGCTCATGGCCAGGCCGCGCTCGCCTTCGGCAAACCAGCCCATGACGGCCCGGCCACTGGCACCGTTGACGCTGCCGCCCAGCAGCCCCACCAGCACCAGCCCGCCGGCCAGCAGGCCGAACGAAGGGATATGGTCCGGCGATGGCGAGGCCCAGAGCGCCATCGCCGCCAGGGCCAAGGCCGTGCCGCACAGGCCCAGCAGCAGCACCGGCCGGTCGCCCCAGCGGTCCGTCAGCAGGCCCCAGGGCAGTTCGCTGAGCGCAATGCCCAGGCCCATCAGCCCCAGCGCCAGGCCCAGCGTCTGCGTGTCCAGCTGGTAGCCCGAACGCATGAGGATGGCCGTCATGGGGATGCCGCTGAAAGCCACGGAAAACGCGGCGTTGGCGATGACGCCAGCGGCCAGCACCTTCCATCGGTGGCGGGGCGGGCGGGGGGAAGCCAAGGGGCTGGGATTGGCGCTGTGGCCGGCAGGAGAAGAGGTCATGGCCGGCAGTATGGTCAGCCCCAACCATCCTGAAAATCACATAATTTCGTATCTACAATCCAGTTTTTCAGCACGATGAAGGCTTGGCAATGACACGTGTGCTCTATGACCTGGATGTGCTGCGCACGTTTTGCACCGGCGTCGAACTGGGCAGTTTCGCCCGCGCCGCGGACAAGCTCGGCCGCTCCACCTCGGCCGTCAGCGCCCAGCTCAAGAAGCTGGAATCCCAATGCGGCACGCCCTTGCTGCGCAAGTACGGCCGGGGGCTGGTGCTGACGGAGGCCGGAGAAACCCTGCGCGGCTACGCGCTGCGCCTGCTCGAACTCAACGACCGCGCCGTGGCGGCCGTGCGCGGCAGCGAACTGCGGGGCCTGGTGCGCCTGGGCCTGCAGGAGGACCTGGGCGAAAGCGTGCTGCCCCATGTGCTGGGGCAGTTCGCGCGCGCCCATCCCCATGTGCGCATCGAAGCCAGCGTGGCCCGCAGCGATGAACTGCGCGAGCGCATCGCCCTCGGGCAATTCGACCTGGCCCTGCTATGGGATGCGGGCGTGAACCACGCGTGCGTGCATGGGGAGCACATCATGCGGCTGCCGCTCCAGTGGATTGGCCCGGCATCCATGGACGCGGCCGACGCCGGCTGGGCACGCTGGCGCAGTGGTGCAGCGCAGGACGACGACGTGCTGCCCCTGGCCATGCTCGATGCGCCTTGCCCCTTGCGGGACATCGTGACGGCTGCGCTGGACAAGAAGGGCATGGCCTGGCGCCATGCCTTCAACAGTGCCAGCCTGTCCGCCGTCTGGGCCGCCACGGCTGCAGGCCTGGGCCTGTCCGTGCGCACGCCGTTCGGCCTGCCCGCGCACGTCAAGCCGCTGGATGCGCAGGCCCTGGGCCTGCCGGCCCTGCCGTCCATGGATCTGATCCTGGGCCGTGCCACGCTCGATGCGCCAGCGCCCGTGGACCGGCTGGCCAGCATCCTGGTCGATGCGGTGCGCGAGCATATGCGTGCGCAGAAACTCGATATATAGGGCTACTTCTTCGCAACCAGGCCACTGAAGTATTCATTGAGGTCGCGGAAATCCTTCACGGTCCAGGCATGGGGCGGCACCTTCACCCCGTTTTCCCGCAAGGTCCTGGGAATCAGGTCGCCATTGGGGCGAAGAATGACGGACGAGACGATCACGCCCGGATAGTCATGGAGCCTTTTTCTGAACGCGGCGGTCGCCAGGTCGGGGGTGGGTGGATTGCTCTTGTTGGCCAGCGGGCCCGTACCCTTGGCGTCTGCCCCGTGGCACATGGCGCATCTGGACAGGTAGAGCTGCTTTCCATTGCTGTTGTCTGCAAGGCAGGGCAATGCCTGAATGCACAGCGATATTCCCAAGGATACGGCGACGATTGTTTTCATTGACTCGCGGATATTTTTTGGTATGAATCTGATCCGCCGCGATCATATGGTCCTGCACGGCCGCCCACGAAAAAGCCCTGCAACGCAGGGCTTGTCAAAGAAGCAGGGCGCGCGCCCGGCTTATTTCTTGGCGTACTCGAATTTGGGCAGCGCCTTCAGCGCGTCCTTGGTGGCGCCGGGCAGCGTGATCTTGTTGTTTTCCACGCGGAACTGGTTCACCGGAATGGCCACGTCATGCTTGCCCATGCCCAGGAAGCCGCCGGCGCCGACGATGGCGTAGGAGACCGCCTTGTCGGGTGCGACGATCACGTCGTCGATCTTGCCCACGGCCTTGCCTTCCTCGTTGTAGACGCTCTTGCCCAGCACGGACTTCTTCAGGCTCCAGCCCGTGGCCACGGCCTGGACTTCGGTGGCCGCCACGCCCAAGGTGGTGGTGCCCGCCACGGGCTGTGCCCAGCTGGTCGAGGCCGTGGCTGCGATCAGCGCGGTTGCGATCAAACCCATCTTCAGCGTCTTGAGACCTGTCATAGAGAACTCCTGGAAAACAAAATTTGAAGCCCTCATTAGGAGTGCAGCCCGGCAGCGGCGAGATCGGAAAACCAAGCAAAGCCATGTCAGCCGATCCAGCGCCACGGTGAGGAGACTGCCTACAGTCGTCCCGCCAATTGCCTGCGCCTGCGCCCGGCATGCCATGGCCAAGGCCCTTCATTTCCCCTGTGCGTATCGATTGCGCTCTTCGACGAATTTCCTGATTTCCGATGCCTCCATGGGCCTGCTGAAATAGTAGCCCTGTATCTCATCGAACCCCAGCGAAACCAGCAGATCGAAGACTTCGGCGCTGTCAACGCCTTCTGCCACAAGGCGGTAGCCAAGGTCCGAGGCCATGGTCATGATGGATTTGAGCACGGCCAGCGCCCGTTCATTGGTATCGACGTCGCAGACCATGGAGCGGTCTATCTTCAATATCTCGGCAGGCAGATTCTTGAGTGACGCAAGATTGGAGTAGGCGGCACCAAAATCATCCAGTGCGACCTGGATTCCGAGTTTTCTGATGTGCTGAAGCGCCTGGACCGTGCCGTGGCCTGTCAGCACATCGCTTTCGGTGCACTCGATCACGATATTTTCCAGGGCAACGCCATATTGACTGCACATGGCGTTGAGGTAGTCCGGAAAATCGACCTCGTCCAGATTGCGCGGCGAGACATTGATGGAGACCTGGAGGTCGAGACTTTCCGCTTTCCAGGCCGCAACCTGCGCCAGCGCCGTTTTGATCACGAACCGCGTCAGGCCATGGATCAACGGCGTGGCTTCCACCAGGGGGATGAATTCGCTGGGCGGGATTTCCCCCATTTCCGGGTGCTTCCAGCGGATGAGCGCCTCCAGCCCCTTGCAGCTGAAACTGCGGTTGTCGAATTTGGGCTGGTACACCAGCCGCAGCTGCCCCTTGTCCAGCGCATGCCCAAAGTCCCGCAATAGCCGATAGGATCTTCGCTGGCGGCTGTCCTCGTTCTCCTCATAGCGGTGAAGTGACCGATGGTTGTGGCCAGCCTGCTGCACGGACACCATGGCCTTGCGAATGACATCATCGACCTCGGCCTGGGCCAGGCGGAACCGCACCACGCCTGCCCGGGGCTGAAGTTCGAACCGGAGATCGGCACTGGTGATGGGCTTTTGCAGGTGTTTCAGCAATTGCCTGACCAGGGCCTCTTCATCTTCTTGCCTGCCCGCGCTGATGATCCAGGCAAACCTGGCCAAGCCCACGTGGTACACGGTTGCGTGCGGCCCCGTCATGTCCGTGACGGCCTTCGCAATGTCACGCAGGAGCTGCTCGACATAGTTCAAGCCCAGCGCATTGCTCATTTCCAGCAGGCTGCAATGGTTGATCGCTTCCATCAATACCAGGCTGCGTGCCTCCTGCGGGGCCACAATGCAAAGGCTGTTCAGGTCGCACTGGAGCTGCGAGCGATTGTGCAAGCCCGTGACCTCGTCCACTTTTCCAATGCTGTGATGGTATTGGATCTGAGCCTGCACTATCGCAGCCATGGCGGCCAGTTGCCGGCCTTGCTCTTCAGAGAAGGTTCTGGGTCGGGTATCGATGATGCACAGGCTGCCGATGGCATGGCCGGATTTCATGATCAGGGGAACGCCGGCATAGAACCTGATGTTCGGTTGGCCGGTTACCAGCGCATTGCCTGAGAACCTGCGGTCAAGGTGCGTGTCAGGAATCACCATGATTCCTTCGTTTCTGATGGTGTGGTCGCAGAAGGCGTCCGTGCGCAGGCTGCCGTCCATGTCCACACCTACGGGCGCCTTGAACCATTGCCTGTGCTCGTCCAGAACCGTGATGATGGCAATCGGCACCATGAACATCTGGCTGGTCAGCTGGGTGATGCGCTGAAATTCCCGTCTGGCGGTCATGTCCAGGATTTCAGCGGTCTGAAGTCCGAGCAGTTGCTCTTTCTCGGATTCGGTAGTCCAACGGGTGAGCATCGATTTCCTGCCTCAGTGAACCCACATCATGAAAATCCCGCTCCGCTTTGGCCGAAGGAATTACTGAACATCCAGCAGCGGCAACAGCTCCTGCAATTTGGCCAGCGCACCAGGGCCTTCAAGCTTGGAAATCGTGCCCAGATGTTCTGTATCTTCCACAATCACATAGGCCATGGACCACTTGGCGAAACGCCTTTGATCAATGCGCGTTTGCGGGAACATCGGCGTGAAGTTGATATGTCTTTCGTCGCGCGAGATGGACTCCACCAGCAAACCCAATTGCCGTGCCGGCCCTTCGACATACTGAAAGAAACGTTCCCCGTCGAAAACCAGCATGCCCGTGATCCCGGCCGACCCGTTGAACGAGCGTGCGGTCTTGATGATGCCCGCGATGCAGGTGGTGTCGGCCCCTGGTGCCAACTGACTGTGATAGAGGAAGCACTCCAGAGAACTCTCCTGCATAACCTCGCGCCTTTCTGTGTTGTAGGCCGGCGATGGTATGGCCTGCGCGGGACGGTCCACGTAGGTGTGCAACCCGTTGTTGCATATGTAACCATCCCAGCCTCCAGCGCCTGCTGCATCTGGCGCTGGTCAGCCTTGGTCTGCAGATGGGCTGGCCCATCTGCATGGGTATCTGCATGGGTGCATGGGAGCGGCGATGGCAGCCCGCTGGCTGCGGGCGCTCATGGCGAATCAGCCTTTGCGCAAATCTCCCGTACGCACCCGCGCAGCCAGCGGTGCGCAGCATCGGCATGCAGCCTGGGATGCCAGAGCAATGAAACCGTGATCTGCGGCATGGAGACCGGAAGGGGGAAGCTGTGCATTTGCGCGCGCAGGTTGCCGGTGTGCCGTTCGGGAACGCTGGCGATCAGGTCGCTGGCGCGGGCCAGGGCCAGCGCGGTGGAAAAGCCGCCGACGGTCGCGACGATCTGCCGCTGCAGGCCGAGCGCATTCAAGGCTTCATCAATGGGCCCCTTTTCCTGCCCCCGCCGGGACACCAGGATATGCCTGCCGCTCGCATAGCGCGCGGGTGTGATCTCGCCCTGGCTCAGCGGATGGCCCTGGCGCACGACGCCGATGAAACGGTCTCGGAACAGCGCCTGCGCGCGCACCTCCGGACCTATCGTGCTTGCGACAACGCCGGTCTCCAGGTCGACCGTCCCGTCGCGAAGCGGGCCGCTGTCCTTGTTGGTCTTTTGCACGAAGCAAAGCCGTACGCCGGGCGCTTGCTGGCCCACGCGGGCAATGAGGTCCGGTCCGAAATTCTCCACGAAGCCTTCGCTGGTGCGCAGCGTGAACGTGCGCACCAGTTGTCCGAGGTCGGGCTGCCCGGCAGGGCGCAGAACAGCTTCCGTGTCCTGCACCAGCTGGCTGACCCGCTCGCGCAGCTCAAGCGCTCGCGGTGTGGGAACGAGACCCCGCCCGGCCCTGACCAGCAGCGGATCGCCGGTGGTCTCACGCAGCCGCGCCAGCGCCCGGCTCATTGCCGACGGGCTCAGCCGCAACCGCTGGGCCGCGCGCGCAACGTTTCCCTCCGCAAGGAGCACATCCAGGGTGACAAGCAGGTTGAGATCGGGCTTCGGCATGGATTGACCGTAGCACAGCGGGTAGTGACATGGCGTCAAACGCATGAATAAAGTGAGAGCAGTGCGCCTTCCGCCATGCCAGGCACGGCACTAGGCTCCTGAGAACTTGAATATGGGAGTCGCCAAAGATGAAGTCCACGTCGAAACCGATCGGTGCCGGAACAGGTGGGGCAGGGGCCGGCAGTGCGCAACAGGGGCCGCCGGTCCGGTGGGTGCTGGCCAGCCTTTCGCTGTCCATGCTGCTGTCCTCGCTGGGCACCAGCATCGCCAACGTGGGATTGCCCACCTTCGCGCAGGCGTTCAACGCGTCCTTCCAGCAGGTCCAGTGGATCGTCCTGGCCTATCTGCTGGCCATCACCGCCCTGACCGTCAGCGCCGGCCGGCTTGGCGATGTCCTGGGCCGCCGAAGGCTGCTGCTGGCCGGCATCGTCCTGTTCACGCTGGCCTCGGTCCTTTGCGGCCTGGCTCCCAATCTCTGGCTGCTGATTGCCGCCCGGGCGGTGCAGGGCCTGGGCGCGGCCATCATGATGGCCCTCTCCATGGCGCTGGTCGCCGAGACGGTTCCGAAGGCGAGGACCGGTAGCGCGATGGGCCTGCTCGGAACGATGTCCGCGATGGGCACCACCCTCGGTCCAGCACTCGGCGGATATCTGATCGCCGGACCCGGCTGGCGGGCCATCTTCCTCATCAACCTGCCGCTGGGCGTCCTGACATTCCTTCTCGCGCATCGATACCTGCCCGTGCATCGCCAAGGGGCGCAGGCGGATCGGGCGCGCTTCGACCACCTGGGCACCTTGCTGCTCGCTCTGACGCTTGTGGCCTATGCACTCGCCATGACGCTGGGGCGCGCAAGCTTCGGTTCGCTCAACGGGGCTTTGCTGTCGGCCGCGGCCTTCGGCGTCGTGCTCTTCGCGAGGGCCCAGGCGGCAGCCGCATCGCCATTGATCCGATTGGAGCGGTTCCGCGATCCGGGCTTCAGCGCGAGCCTGGCCATGAATGCGCTCGTCTCGACGGTGATGATGGCGACGCTGGTGGTCGGGCCGTTCTATCTGTCTCGCGGGCTCGGGCTTGACGAAACCACGGTCGGGCTCGTGATGTCGGTGGGCCCGTTCATCGCCATCCTGAGCGGTGTCCCGGCCGGCCGTGTCGTCGATCGCCTGGGCGCTGCCCCCATGGTCATCGCCGGACTCATCGCCATGGCGGCGGGCGCATTCGCCCTGTCCGTGCTTGCGGCGATGTTCGGTGTTGCGGGCTACGTTGCCGCCATCGCCGTCCTGACCCCTGGCTACCAGCTGTTCCAGGCCGCCAACAACACGGCCGTCATGGCCGATGTCGCTGTGGACCAGCGTGGCGTGATGTCGGGCATGCTCGGGCTGTCGCGCAACCTCGGGCTCGTCACCGGGGCATCCGTGATGGGGATGGTGTTCGCGTTCGCGTCAGGGACGGCCGACATCGCCGCGGCGCATCCCGGGGCCATTGCCCACGCGATGCGGATCACGTTCGCAGTCGCGGCAGTGCTGGTCGTGGCTGCGCTCGCGATTGCGATTGCGGCTGCGATTGCGGCTGCGGCTGCGGCTGCGGCCGCAAGCCGCGCTCCCGCGACCGCCGCGGCTACACCACGGCAGCGCTGAACGACTCCGGCAGCCGTGCAAGCAGATGGGACAGCCGTTGAAGACCGGCGTGCAGGCGTCCACGGTCCTTGATGCTGCCCAGGGAGATGCGGATGGCATTCACGGATTCGCTGCCGGTGGCGAATGCCTGCGCGGGCGTGACGGCGATGCCCTCGCTGTCGGCGGCACGTGCCAGCTGGGCGCTAGTCCAGTACCCCGGCAGCTCCAGCCATACATGCAGGCCGTCTCCGGCGCCGCTGTACCGCCCCGCCAGGATGTCCCTGGCCATCCGGTGGCGCAGGCGCGCCTCCTTGCGCACGCCGTCCATCAATTGCCCGGCCGAACCATCGAGGATCCACTGCGTGGCCAGCGCGGCCGTCACCGGAGTGGCCATCAGCGCAAAGGACCTGAGCGCCACCAGGAAGCGCTGGCGTTCATGCGGGTCGCGCATGAGCACGAAGGCCACGCGCAGGCCGGGCGTCAGGCATTTGGACAGGGTCGAGATGTAGTACACCTGCTGCGGGGCGAATGCGGCAATGGGCGGCGGCGGGGCGTCGGCCAGCAGCCAGTAGGGGTCGTCCTCGACGATGCGCACCTGGCAGCGCCTGGCTACGCTGGCCAGCTGCTTGCGCCGGCCTTCCGACATGGTGATGGCGGTCGGGTTCTGCAGTGTCGGATTGAGGTAGACCAGCGCCGGCCTGTGCTCGCGGCAGGCCCGCTCCAGCATCTCCGGCACCATCCCCTGCCTGTCCGCCTGCACCGCCAGGATGCGCCGGCCGAACTGGGCCGCTGCGGCACGCAGGCCGGGATAGCTGGCGGGCTCCGCCAGGATCACGTCGCCCGGCGCGGTCAGCGCAAGAATCAGGGCGGCGATCGCCGCCTGCGCCCCGGGGCAGACAACGATCTGCCTGTCATCCAGACTTCCAAACATCGGCTCCAGCCATTGGGCTGCGGCCTTGCGGTCGGAATCGCTGCCCCCGCCCAGGTGGTAGGTCATCAGCAGCTGGGCATCGGCCCTCATCAATACCTGCGACAAGCCCTGTTTGAGCATGTCGTCGAAGTCCACGCCCTCGGGCGGCGGCGGGGTGTTCATGCTCAGGTCGAGCACCGAGCTCCATTCGACCTTCGGCGCCGCGACATAGGTGCCTCGCGCGCCGCGTCCCTCCAGCAGGTGGCGCCGCCGGGCCTCGTCGTAGGCGCGGGTGATGGTCGTCAGGTCCACATCCAGCTGCGCTGCCAGCAGGCGCTGCGGAGGCAGGCGGTCACCCGGTTTCAGCGATCCGTCCGCCACCGCTGCCTGCAAGGCATCCGCAATCTGCAGAAAACGGGGGCCGCGCTGCACGGCCAGGCGCGGCAGCCAGCTTGGCAAAGAGTCATCTTGCATGGTTTTCAGCAGCGATGTTTGGGTCCATGTATGGAAATTGCTTTTGGGTAGTATGCGCCACAAGGTGTGGCAGCACCGTGCTTGCATGGCCGTCGCTGACGCTCTGCCTCTCATGTCCGGGAGGGGGGCTCCCCACCGTGGACAGTGCCAAGTCATTGGCTGGAAGTTCTCAAAATGATCGATTGGATCCCCGTAGTCTTCGTCACGTTCAAGGCGCTCGTGTTCGGCACGGCCATGTTCTTCGCCATCAAGTGGCATTACGACCAAGGCAAGAAGAAGGGGGCGGACAGGCGCGAGCTGCTCATTGCGGGCGGCAAGATCGCTGCCGTCTTCACGCTGCTGCTGCTGTGCGTGCTGGCCTTCACCTTCGGCCTTGCCAGGATGCTCGGCATGGATCTGAGCCTTCCCTGAAGGCAGGCACTGGCGGGCCTCAGTGCACGGGCCGGTTCAGCCGCCTGCTCGCCCTTGATATCGCGTAGTTCACAAGGCAGTAGAGCACCGCCACCACAAGGTACACGGGCACCAGCGCGTGGTAGTTGGCAATGAGCACCTTGGCGTTCTGCATGAGCTCGCCGTAGGTGACGATGTAGCCGAAGGTGGTGTCCTTGACCACGATGACCAGTTGCGCGACCAGCGCCGGCACGATGAAGCGCACCGCCTGGGGGAAGACGACGAACCGGAAGACCTGGACCTCGGTCAGTCCCAGGCTTCGCGCGGCATCGGTCTGGCCGCGTGGCACGGCAAGCACGCCCGCGCGGTAGACCTCGGCCACCACGGCGGCGGTGCTCAGGCCTATGGGCAGGGTCAGCATCCAGTAGGTGCTCAGCTTGATGCCGGCGGCGGGCAGCACCAGAAAGCAGACATAGATCAGCAGCAGCGTGGGCGTGCCGCGCAGGAATTCGATGACGGCGACGCTGGGCCAGCGCACGATGCGGGGCCGCGCCAGGCGCCCCGCCAGCAGCACCAGCCCCAGGGCCAGCGCAATCACGGCGGCCATGGCCGACGATGCCAGCGTGCCGAGCAGGCCCTTGGCCAGAAAGGCCCAGGTGGTGGGCCAGGCGAAGAATTCCCAGAACCGGGCCTCGAGCTGGCCTGCCGAATGAAAGCGCAGCGCGATGCCCGCGGCCAGCGCCAGCAGCAGGGCCGCCGCGATCAGGCTGGCCACCTGCGTGACCCGCCGGGCCTGCGGGCTGGGTGCGCCAAACAGAATGTCTTCCAGAGAACGGCTCATCGCAGTATCCGCAGCTTCTTTTCCAGGATGGCGCCCGCCCAGGCGATCAGCAATCCGGTGGCCACGTACATCGCGGCGGCCACGGCGAAGGCGGCCATGCCGGCAGCGGAGTCGTTGGCGATCTTGGACACGAGCGAGGTGAGTTCCCGGCCCGCCAGCGGCACCTGGGATGCCAGCGAGGTGGACAGCATCAGCGCAATGAGCAGCGACGTCATCGGCTGCACCACCGAGCGCAGCGCCTGCGGCAGCACCACGGCCGAGATGATCTGCATGGGCCGCATGCCCAGGCTGAGCGCGGCCTCGATCTGGCTGCCGGCGATGGTGTTGATGCCCGCGCGCAGATAGTCCGCCGTGAACGCGGAACACACCAGCGCCAGGGCCAGGACCACGCTGGGCTCATAGTCGATCACGACGTTGAGATCGGGCAGCGCGAACACGATGAAGATCAGCAGCGCCACGCTGGGGATGTTGCGGAAGATCTCGACGTAGCCCGTCAGCACGAAGCGCAGCGGCGGCAGCGGAAGCAACCTGAGCACCGTGACGACCACGCCCAGCAGGAAGCCGGGCAGGAACGAGAACGCGGTGAGCTTCCAGGTCAGCAAGAGGGCCTGCCAGAAGGCAGGCCCGTGGTCGGCGAGGAGTCTGGAGACGTCACCCATCGCTCAGGGCAGGGCGGGCGGCGTGGGAACGGCCGTGCTGCCGGTGCGCTGGCCGATGGAGATGGTCCACAGCTTGGCCCAGGTGCCGTCGGCTTCGATTTTCTTCAGGAAGGCATTGATGAAGGCCACGCCGTCCGAGCCCTTGGGCAGGCCGATGCCATAGGAATCCTGCGTGCCGAAGGGCGCGCCCGCCAGCCGCGCGTCGCCGGTGCCCAGGCTCAGGGTGTTGAGCAGCAGGGTGTAGTCGGTCACATAGGCGTCCACGCGGCCCTGGCGCAGAGAGTCCAGCGCTTCCTGGTGCGTCTGGAACTCCTGCACGACCGCCTTGGGCGCGTGCTGCGCCAGGATGGCAGGCCCCGTGGAGCCGGCCTGCGTGGCGACCTTCTTGCCGCCCAGATCGCTGTACGACTGCACGGTCTTGTTGCTTGCCTTGACCAGCACCCCGGCCTGCGAGGTGTAGTAGGGGCCGGCAAACGAGATCTTCTCGGCACGGGCAGGGGTGATGGAGTAGGTGGCAATCACCATGTCCGCCTGGTTGTTGATCAGCACCTGCTCGCGCGTGGACGAGGTGACCTGCGCGAACTGGTACTTGGAGGCATCGCCCAGGATGTAGCGCGTGAGCAGTTGGGCCAGGCCTGCGTCGAAGCCGCGGATCTTGCCGTCCTTCTCGTTGAGCAGGGAAAACAGATTGGAGGTCTGGGTGCTGCCCAGGCGCAGCGTGCCGGTCTGCTTGATCTTGCTGGCCCAGGTGCTCGATGCGATGGTCGCGGCGTCGGCGACGGGGCCTTGCGCAATCAGGGCGTCGAACGCCGCTGTGTTCAGGGGCGCGCCCTGCGCAAAGAGCGAACCGCTGCCCACGATCGCCAGTGCCACCACGGTGGATTTCAGAATGGATTGGATCGGCATGGGGTCTTCCTGCTGGGTCTGTGATGTAAATCTGGGGATGGCTGCCAGGGGCAAGGGCCGATTATGGCGACTCGCGGCCCTTGCCGCCGCACAAGGGCTCAGGCCCCGGCCACGCGCTGCCCCGGCGCAATGGTGGGGGGCGCGGCGTTGAGCGTCTCGATCGCAAAGCCGGCAGCGGCCTTGTATCGGGCCATGAAGCCCTCGCGCTCCTCGCGTGGCAGCACCTCGTCGATATGGTCGAAGACGCCGCCGCAGCGCTCGTCCACCAGCCCCAGCAGGCCGAAGGGGCCGGCCCCCCGGTTGCGCAGCACCAGCGCCGAGAGGTCCTTGCACAGCCTGTCCTCATAGGCGCGCAGCGCCTGCGGGCCCACGCCGTGGGCAAGGAACTGCGCACCCAGCACGCGCGCGTCCACGATGGCCTGGCTGGCGCCGTTGGAGCCCACCGGGTACATCACATGCGCCGCATCGCCCAGCAAGGCCACGCGGCCGTCCACCCAGGTGGGCACGGGGTCGCGGTCGATCATGGGGTACTCGAAGACATCCGTGGCGCCGCGCAGCATGGCCGGCACGTCCAGCCAGCCGTAGTCCCAGCCGTCGAAGTGGTGGATGAATTCCTCCAGCGCCACGCGCCGGTTCCAGTCGCCCTGCCGCCAGCCGCCCTGGTTGTCCACCGTGATCTCGGCGATCCAGTTGATGGTGGCCAGGCCCGTGACGGGGTCCGGCGGCGTGATGGGGTACAGCACCACGCGATGGCGCAGCGAGCCCACGCCCACGAAGGACGCGCCGGTGCGCACCGGCACCCCGGGCGTGGTGCCGCGCCACATGATGGCGCCGCCCCACTGTATGGGCGGCTGCGTGGGGTGCATCTGCGCGCGCACGGCCGAGTGCAGGCCATCGGCCGCCACCAGCAGCGAGCCCTGCACCTCCAGCCGCTGGCCATCGCGGGTGTCGATGAGGGCGGTCACGCCCTCGGCATCCTGCCGGTAGCCCACCACGCGCCGGCCCAGCTGCACGGCGTCGTCGCCCAGGCGCTGCCTGACGGCGTTGAACAGCATCATCTGCAGCTGCCCGCGGTGCACCGCGTACTGCGGCCAGCGGTAGCCGGCCTGCAGCCCGCGCGGCTCGGCATACACCTCGTTGCCGTTGCGCCCGACCAGCGCCCATTCCCGGGCCTGCAGGCCGATGGTGTCCAGCACATCGTTGCTGAAACCCAGGTCATGCAGCTCCCGCACCGCGTTCGGCTGCAGGTTGATGCCCACGCCCAGCGGCTGCAGCTGCGCCACCGACTCGAACACGATGCAGGGCACGCCGATCTGGTGCAGCGTGAGGGCAGTGGCCATGCCACCGATGCCGCCGCCGGCAATGAGCACGGGGCGGGATGGATTGTGGTGTGAAGCAGCAGCAGACATGCCGGGATTGTCCATGCAATGGCTGCGGGCGGATGTCCCATCTGCGGCGCGTGCATGGCGCAAACAATGTATGATGATCATCATGCGAAACACAAATTCCAGCGCCCGGGCTTCCGCCAAGGAGGCCACGCATGAGCGCATCGTCTCCGTGGCGGCGCGTGCCATCCGCCGCAGCGGCTATGGCGGCACCGGGGTGGCGGACATCATGAAGGAGGCGGGCCTGACGCATGGCGCCTTCTACGCCCACTTCGCCTCGCGCGATGCCATGCTGGCGGAAGCGGCGGGCAAGGCCTGCGCGGAGTCCTGTGCCGCCGTCGCCGACGTGGTGGCCAAGGCGCCGCCCGGCATGGCGCTGCAGGCCATGCTGGCCGCCTATCTTTCCAAGGAACATGTCCAGCGCGCCGAGTTGGGCTGCCCCCTGGCGGCCCTGGGTTCCGAGACCTCGCGCCAGGCGCCGGAGGTGCGCCGCGTGGCCACGGGCCACATCAAGGAAATGGTCGATCTCATCGCCCGCCAATCACCGGACTGGGGACAGCCCGGTGCCCACGAGCGCGCTCTCGTCACCTTGTCCACCATGGTCGGCAGCCTGCTGCTGGCTCGGGCGGTGGATGATCCGGCCCTGTCCGACAGCCTGCGCGAGGCAGCACTCAAGCACCTGGCGCCAGCCAACCAGTGATGGCGCATGCCCAGTGCATGTGCCAGGATTTTTTTTGCCGTTACATATGATGATCATCATATAAAGGAAGACCATGAAGGCATTTGTTCTGGAAAGCTATGGAGCGAACCGCGCCTTGCAGCTGGCAGACGTACCCGAGCCGCAGCTGCGTGACGACGAAGTCCTGGTCCAGGTCCATGCCGCAGGCGTGAACCAGCTGGACTCCAAGATCAAGGATGGGCAATTCAAGCTCATCCTGCCCTATCGCCTGCCCCTGATCCTGGGCCACGACGTGGCCGGCGTGGTGGTCAAGGCCGGCCCGCGCGTGCGGCAGTTCAAGCCCGGTGACGAGGTCTATGCACGCACGGACGATTTCCGGATCGGCACGTTCGCGGAGTTCGTGCCGGTCAGGGAGTCGTCGCTGGCGCCAAAACCCAAGGGGCTCACGATGGAAGAGGCCGCCTCCATTCCCCTGGTGGGCCTGACGGCCTGGCAGGTCCTGGTCGAGACGGCCCGGCTGGCCAGGGGGCAGAAGGTCTTCATCCAGGCCGGCTCCGGCGGCGTGGGCACGTTCGCCATCCAGCTGGCCCGGCACCTGGGCGCCGCTGTGGCCACCACGACGAGCGCGGCCAACTTCGAGCTGGTCAGGGGCCTGGGCGCGGATGTCGTCATCGACTACCGCACGCAGGACTTCGAGGACGTCCTGCACGACTACGACGTGGTGCTCAACAGCCAGGACGGCAAGGCGCTTGGCAAATCCCTGCGCGTGCTCAAGGGCGGCGCCAAGCTGGTCTCCATCTCCGGCCCACCCGATCCCGCGTTTGGCAGAAACATCGCGGCGCCCGCATTCGTGCGGCTGGTGATGCGGCTGCTCAGCTCCGGCATCAGGCGCCGGGCGCGAAGCCGTGGCATCGACTACTCCTTTGTCTTCATGAAGGCCGACGGCGGCCAGCTGCGCGAGATCACCCGCCTCATCGAGGCGGGCGCCATCCGCCCGGTCGTGGACAAGGTCTTCGCATTCGAGTCCACCAACGAGGCCCTTGCCTATGCCGAAGGCGGCCACGCAAAGGGCAAGGTCGTCATCAAGATCCGTTGAATCTGTTTTCCCCCCCCACCCCTGGAGTGCTCCATGAAAATTGAAAACGCTGTTGTTCTCGTCACCGGTGCCAATCGCGGCATCGGCCTGGCTTTCGCACGCGAGCTGCTTGCCCGTGGCGCCCGCAAGGTCTACGCCGGCGCGCGCGACCCCGCCACCGTCACCCAGCCCGGCGTGCATGCCCTGCAGCTGGACGTGAACCGCCCGCAGGACGTCGCCGCCGCCGCAGCGCAGGCGTCGGACGTCACGCTGGTGATCAACAACGCCGGCATCGCGCAGCCCGGCGGCTTTCTCGCGCCCGACAGCGAAGAGGTCGCCAGGCGCATCTTCGAGACCAACTTCTTCGCCGTGCTGCGCATGAGCCAGGCCTTTGCGCCGGTTCTCAAGGCCAACGGCGGCGGGGCCTTGCTCAATGTGCTGTCGGTGGCCTCCTGGGTCAATGGCGGCGAACTGGCCGCCTACTCGGCCAGCAAGTCGGCCGCCTGGTCGCTCACCAACGCCCTGCGCAGCGAGCTTGCAGGGCAGAAGACACAGGTGCTGGGCCTGCACATGGCCTATGTCGATACCGACCTCACGCGCGGGCTTGACGCACCGAAGTCCAGCCCCGAGGACATCGTCAGCCGCGCGCTGGACGGACTGGAGGCCGGGCTCGATGAAGTGCTGGCCGACGAGCTCACCCAGCAGGTCAAGCGCGGCATGACGGCGGCCCGGCCAAGCTATCTGCCGCAGGGCGCCTGAGCCTGGATGACCGCCGCAGCCCGTGGCCGGACCATCAACACAGGCCGGGCCATGAAGTGCGCGCCATGGCAGATCGCCGTGCTCTCCCCGGGCGTGTGCCTGGGAATCTGCGGCCAGTGCAACGCAGGGCTGACTGTGGTGCTGAGTACGGCGCTGAGTGGGGGCTGAACGCAGGCTGACTGGCGCGCTGGCGCGTCAGCTGCTGCCGTCCAGCCCGGGCGCCGGCCGGCGCTCAAGCAGTTGCGCCATGGCCCGGGCAGCCGCCTCGGCCGCTTCGGCGCGGCGCATCTCGGCCGCGTCTTCGAACCCGCAGCCCATGGCCTGGGCCTCGGTGCCGGCGTAGTCGGCCAGCGTCTCGGCGCTGTCGCGGATGCTTTGCAGGGCGCGGGCCACCACGTCCAGGTGGCGATGGCCCTTGGGCGTCTCCAGCCATGCAAGGGCCAGCTGGGCGATGGAGGAGATCTCTGCACAGCCTTGCTGCACGAGATGGTCCACCTGGGTGAGGGCATTGGACAGCTGCCGGGTGCTGTGGCTGTCCGTGGTGGGGGAGGGCTGGGCGG
>NZ_WUMG01000021.1:0-86462 GCF_009827015.1 Delftia sp. CH05
GAACGCTCTGGCGCGCGCCTTCCGCGGAACGCTCTGGCGCGCGCCTTCCGCGTGCGCATGGGCTGCGCCCCGCGCGACTGGCTGGCGCAGCAGCGCGGTGACGCGGCGCTCAGCGGTTCGTGAGTTTGAGTTCGATTCGCCGGTTCTTGGCGTAGGCGGCGCCGGTGTTGCGCTCGTCGAGCGGGTGAAATTCGCATCACGCCGGAACAACTGGCGGAACTCCAGGTGGCGATCCGTCAACGGCTGGTCAGTCTGTTCGTGCGGCGCGGCCGGCTGGACAAGGCTGAGTCAGTGGCGCAGGTAGCTGGATGACGCTGTCCCGCCCGGAGCAGACAAAGCTCACGCGCGCCCAAAGGTTCTTCGCCATTCACTGGGACTGACCTGGTTTCTGCGCTTGAAGTGCTGACGCAGCGAGGTCGGGTTCTGAAATCCGACCAGGTCAGAGATGGCTTCCACCGGCAAGGTGGTGCTTTCCAGCAGCTCTCGGGTCCGCTGCAGGCGTTCGTTGATGAGCCAGTCTCCCAACGACATGCCGGTCGCCTTGCTGAAGTGGCGCGTGAACGTGCGCCGGCTCATGGCGGCGCGTTGGGCCAGCGCATCGACCGAGTGGACCTGGTTCAGGTGCTGGCGCAAATGGTCCAGCAACTGATTGATCCTGGCATCTTGCGTGGAAGGGGCAAGCGGCTGTTCAATGAACTGAGCCTGTCCTCCTTCGCGGTGAGGCGGCACCACCATCATCCGGGCGACTTTGTTGGCCGTTTTCTGGCCGTAGAACTTGCGCACGATGTAGAGGCAGCAGTCCAGGCCCGCCCCTGTTCCCGCCGATGTGATCAGGCCATCGTCATCGACATACAGCGCATTCATGTCCAGTTGCACTTGCGGAAAGCGCAGCTTGAAATCCTGCTCCGCCATCCAGTGTGTGGATGCGCGTTTGCCATCCAGCAAGCCCGCATAGGCGAGGACATACGCGCCGTAGCACAGCCCCACCACATGGGCACCCCGCTGGCGGGCCTGGCGCAAGGCGGCTATCAGCTCGGGCTCAGGACGCTCGGCCAGATCATGCCAACCGGGGATCACGACGATGTCAGCCTTGGCCAGCAACTCCAGCCCGCCATCGGGTTGGACGAACAAGGCCCGCTCGGCCGCCAGCGCGGTGCCGCCTGGCGTGACGATCTTCAGATCGAACAGCGCCTGCTCGGGCAACTGCGCACTGAAGATCAAGAACGGCACGCCAAAGTGAAACGGGCTGAAGTGCGGGTAGCTCACGAGGGCCACGAGGGGAAGTCGCTTTGACATGAAGCTCCTGGGTGAAGTGGCCCAATTCTTTCGAATATTGACGCTTGGGTCAATTCTACAAAGGGGCGAGAGACACGACCATGGAGGCCTCTTCAACTCAACGCGGGTGTCCCCCATGTTCTCGATGAAAGCTTTCACTCCCCTGCTGGTCTCGCTGTCGCTGGGCGCCTTTGCGGCAACCGCCTGGTCTGCACCGGCAACCGTCACCGGCACCTCGGTCAAAGTGCAGCAGATCCGTAACGCCACGGTGAAGATCGACTTTGCTGGCACGACCTTCCTGGTCGACCCGATGCTGTCGGACCAAGGGGCGTTCCCCGGCTTCCCGGGCACTTACCGCAGCGAACTGAGAAACCCCTTGGTCGCGCTGCCCTTTTCAGTGAAGGATGTGCTGGACAGCGTGGAAGCAGTGGTCGTGACCCACACCCATACAGACCATTGGGATGAGGCCGCTCAAAAGGCGATCCCCAAGAGCCTGCCGGTCTTCACGCAGAACGAAGCGGATGCCAAGCTCATTCGCAGCCAAGGCTTCCAGGACGTCCGCGTGCTCACCGGCTCCACCACCTTCAAGGGTGTGAAGCTGAGCAGGACCGGCGGTCAGCACGGCACGGATTTGTGGTTTGCCGACCCCGCGCGTGCGGCGTTCATGGGCCCGGTCATGGGGGTCGTGTTTGCGGCGCCGCAGGCAAAGACGGTCTACGTGGCGGGGGACACGGTGTGGCGTCCGGAAGTGGATCAGGCACTGAAGCTGCACAAGCCCGACGTGGTGATCCTCAACACAGGGAGCGCGCTCGTGAGTGGCTTTGAGGAGCATCCCATCATCATGGGCAAGCAGGACACACTCCAGGCCACCAAGGCAGCGCCCCATGCGGCCATCGTGGCCGTGCACATGGATGCGGTGAACCACATGTCACTCACCCGCAAGGCCCTGCGTGAGTTTGTGCAAGACCATAAAATTGAGCAACGGGTGCTGATTCCCGAGGATGGCGAAACCCTCCGGTTCTAAACTACTACGGTGCCTCGTCGTCAAGACCGGACACGGGGGACCAGAGACCGCTTTTGGCCGGCAGCAGCCCGTCGTTGCCTGATGGATCCAACCCCTCCGCTGCTATAGTGCAGTCGGCTTCTGACGTTCAGTGCAGCCGTCTTCTGAAAACGACAGGCTCAAGGCCAAGGAATTTATTGTAAACGTCGCATAAGTCCTAAGTTGTGCGACAGCTTGCCGCTGTCATTTTCAGAAGACGACTGCACCAATTGACGGGGCGTAACGCCAGATGTGCAGGCGACTCCTGACAACGCAATATCAGAAGTCATCTGCACCAATCTCGACTATGCTCAATACTCGTGTGCACCAAAGCGAGGTGTGAGCATGGCGTCAGACACATCATTGATTGCCGAGCAAGGCGTGGCCACCCTGCCCGATGCGGCTTGGGCGCAGGCCCGGCAACGGGCGGAAATCATCGGGCCGCTGGCAGCGCTTGATGTGGTCGGGCATGAAGCCGCCGATGCCGCTGCTCACGCGCTTGGCCTGTCCAGGCGGCAGGTGTATGTCCTAATCCGCCGTGCCCGGCAAGGTGCTGGGCTTGTGACGGACCTGGCTCGCAGCCGATCCGGCGGCGGAAAAGGCAAGGGACGCTTGCCGGAATCAGTTGAGCGCATCATCCGCGAGTTGCTGCAAAAGCGCTTCCTGACCAAGCAGAAGCGTAGCCTGGCAGCGTTCCACCGCGAGGTCGCGCAGGCTTGCAAAGCGCAAAAGCTGCGGGCGCCGGCGCGCAACACCGTGGCTCTGCGGATCGCCGGCCTCGATCCGCTCAAGGCCACTCGCCGCCGGGAAGGTCAGGATGCGTCCCGCAGCCTGCAAGGTGTCGGTGGTGAGCCTCCCGCCGTGACCGCGCCACTGGAACAAGTGCAGATYGAYCACACSGTCATCGACCTGATCGTGGTSGACGAGCGCGACCGGCAACCGATTGGCCGYCCRTATYTGACCMTCGCCATCGACGTGTTYACSCGCTGCGTRCTCGGCATGGTSGTCACGCTGGAAGCGCCGTCMKCYGTYTCGGTCGGCCTRTGCCTYGYGCATGYCGCCTGCGACAAGCGKCCCTGGCTGGARGGKCTGAAYRTRGAAATGGASTGGCCGATGAGCGGCAAGCCCAGGCTGCTCTAYCTGGACAACGCGGCCGAGTTCAARAGCGAAGCGCTRCGCCGWGGCTGCGARCAGCATGGCATCCGGCTKGACTATCGCCCRCYMGGSCAGCCGCACTACGGCGGCATCGTGGAACGGATCATCGGCACGGCGATGCAGATGATCCACGACGAATTRCCRGGGACGACCTTCTCCAAYCCYGRCCAGCGCGGCGASTACGATTCCGARAASAWGGCCRCCCTGACGCTGCGTGAGCTGGAGCGCTGGCTCACATTGGCGGTCGGCACCTACCACGGCTCCGTGCACAACGGCCTGCTCCAGCCGCCGGCAGCGCGCTGGGCCGAAGCTATCGCGCGGACCGGCGTGCCAACCGTCATCACTCGCACCACGGCTTTTCTGGTCGATTTTCTGCCCATCATCCGCCGCACGCTGACCCGCACCGGCTTCGTCATCGACCACATCCATTACTACGCCGATGCGCTCAAGCCGTGGATAGCTCGGCGCGACCGCTTGCCTGCGTTCCTGATCCGGCGCGACCCGCGCGACATCAGCCGCATTTGGGTGCTGGAGCCGGAGGGGCAGCACTATCTGGAAATTCCATACCGCACCTTGTCGCACCCGGCTGTCACCCTCTGGGAACAACGACAGGCGCTGGCGAAATTGCGGCAGCAAGGGCGCGAACAGGTGGATGAGTCGGCGCTGTTTCGCATGATCGGCCAGATGCGCGAAATCGTGTCCACCGCGCAGAAAGCTACGCGCAAGGCGCGGCGCGACGCGGATCGACGCCAGCATCTCAAGGCAACGGCAGTTCTTTTCAAAACCACGCCACCACCGGACGCGGACATGGCTGACCCGCAGGCAGACAACCAGCCACCTGCCAAACCGTTCGACCAGATTGAGGAGTGGTAGCCGTGGAAGAATATCCCATCATCGACTTGTCCCACCTGATGCCGGTGGCCCAGGGCTTGGCCCGTCTTCCGGCGGACGAACGCATCCATCGCCTTCGCGCTGACCGCTGGATCGGCTATCCGCGAGCAGTCGAGGCGCTGAATCGGCTGGAAGCCCTGTATGCGTGGCCGAACAAACAACGCATGCCCAACCTGCTGTTGGTCGGTCCAACCAACAACGGCAAGTCGATGATCGTCGAGAAATTCCGCCGCACCCACCCGGCCAGCTCCGACGCCGACCAGGAGCACATTCCGGTACTGGTCGTGCAGATACCATCCGAACCGTCGGTAATCCGCTTCTACGTCGCGCTACTTGCCGCGATGGGCGCGCCATTGCGCCCGCGCCCACGGCTGCCGGAAATGGAGCAATTGGCGCTGGCACTGCTACGCAAGGTCGGCGTGCGCATGCTGGTGATCGACGAATTGCACAACGTCCTGGCCGGCAACAGCGTCAACCGCCGGGAATTCCTCAACCTGCTGCGTTTCCTCGGCAACGAGCTGCGCATCCCGCTGGTCGGGGTCGGCACACGCGATGCCTACTTGGCGATCCGCTCGGACGACCAGTTGGAAAACCGCTTCGAGCCGATGATGCTGCCGGTGTGGGAGGCCAACGACGATTGCTGCTCACTGCTGGCCAGCTTCGCGGCTTCGCTCCCGCTGCGGCGACCCTCGTCGATTGCCACGCTGGATATGGCCCGCTACCTGCTCACGCGCAGCGAGGGCACCATCGGCGAGCTGGCGCACCTGTTGATGGCGGCGGCCGTCGCTGCCGTGGAGAGCGGTGAGGAAGCGATCAACCATCGCACGCTCAGCATGGCCGATTACACCGGTCCCAGCGAGCGGCGGCGGCAATTCGAGCGGGAACTGATGTGAAGCCAGCGCCACACTGGCCACTGCATCCGGCTCCCAGGGAAGGCGAAGCCTTGTCTTCGTGGCTCAACCGCGTGGCCCTTTGCTATCACATGGAGGTGTCCGAGCTGCTGGAGCACGATCTTGGTCACGGCCAGGTTGATGACCTGGACACCGCGCCACCACTGGCGCTGCTGGCGATGCTCTCCCAGCGGAGCGGCATCGAGCCGGACCGGCTGCGTTGCATGAGTTTCGCCGGCTGGGTGCCTTGGCTACTGGACAGCCTTGATGATCAGATTCCAGATGCATTGGAAACCTATGCGTTCCAGCTCTCGGTGCTGCTGCCGAAACTCCGCCGTAGGACACGATCCATCACGAGCTGGCGTGCCTGGCTGCCCAGCCAGCCGATACATCGCGCCTGCCCGCTCTGTCTGAACGATCCGGAGAACCAAGCCGTACTGCTCGCGTGGAAGCTGCCCCTGATGCTGAGCTGCCCACTGCATGGCTGCTGGCTGGAATCCTATTGGGGCGTGCCAGGGCGGTTTCTCGGCTGGGAGAACGCCGACGCCGAACCGCGCACTGCCAGCGACGCGATTGCGGCGATGGACCAGCGTACCTGGCAGGCACTGACGACCGGCCACGTGGAGTTGCCGCGCCGACGCATCCACGCCGGATTGTGGTTTAGGCTGCTACGCACGCTGCTCGATGAGCTGAACACCCCGCTTTCGACGTGCGGCACCTACGCGGGGTATCTCCGCCAAATCTGGGAATGCTGCGGGCATCCGCTGCGTGCTGGGCAAAGTCTGTGGCGACCGTATGAAACCCTGAACCCGGCAGTACGGTTGCAGATGCTGGAGGCGGCGGCAACGGCAATCAGCTTGATTGAGGTGAGGGATATAAGCCCGCCAGGCGAGCACGCAAAGCTATTCTGGTCCGAGCCCCAAACCGGGTTCACCAGTGGCCTGCCGGCGAAAGCGCCGAAGCCCGAACCCGTCGATCACTGGCAGCGTGCAATCCAGGCCATTGATGAGGCCATCATTGAAGCACGACACAACCCCGAGACGGCACGCTCGCTGTTCGCGTTGGCTTCCTATGGTCGGCGCGACCCCGCTTCCTTGGAACAGTTGCGCGCCACCTTCGCGAAGGAAGGCATCCCCCCGGAATTTCTGTCACATTATGAGCCTAGCCTACCCTTTGCATGCCTTAGACAGAATGACGGGTTAAGTGACAAATTTTGACGTGCAGAGCTTCCCGATGCAAACTGTCACATAATCGAACGTATATGTGACAGGTACAAGATGCTGATTGGCTACATGCGAGTATCGAAGGCGGATGGCTCCCAGGCGACGGACTTGCAGCGCGATGCGCTGGTCGCGGCCGGTGTTGATCCGGCGCATCTCTATGAAGACCAAGCGTCCGGAAAACGCGAGGATCGTCCCGGTCTGGCGAGCTGTCTGAAGGCACTACGGCCAGGCGACACGTTGGTCGTTTGGAAACTGGATCGGCTCGGGCGCGACCTGCGCCATCTGATCAATACCGTCCATGACCTGACCGGACGCGGCATCGGCCTCAAGGTGCTGACCGGGCACGGCGCGGCCATTGACACCACGACCGCCGCCGGCAAGCTGGTCTTCGGTATCTTCGCCGCGCTGGCCGAGTTCGAGCGCGAGTTGATCGCCGAGCGCACCGTGGCGGGCCTGGCCTCAGCACGGGCACGCGGCCGGAAAGGCGGCCGGCCGTTCAAGATGACCGCCGCCAAGCTGCGGCTGGCGATGGCGGCAATGGGGCAGTCAGAGACCAAGGTCGGCGACCTGTGCCAGGAACTTGGCATCACGCGGCAGACCCTGTATCGGCATATTTCACCCAAGGGCGAGCTACGTCCAGATGGCGAGAAGCTACTCAGCCGAATTTGATGCCGACATGAGGCGACGTAGCGAAAGCGTGGTTTGTCTCAATTTGACGGCGGCGAACCGCAAGCGTTCGGTTCGCCGCTCGTTTCGGTCGCAGTGCTGGCCCGCGCCTGGAAACGTTGATAACACTCCAGCCCGCAGAAGTGCTCGACGTACTCCGCGCCTTCCGGTGTGAAGGCGGCATCGAGCGGAATTTCCTTGCAGCACACGCAGCAACTGGTGGCGGTCGGATCATTTGCATTCATGGTGGCACCCCTCCATTGACTGACGAAGACGGCGAATGCCGCCGCCGGCATCGGCTTTGCGAACAGAAAGCCTTGCCCGCGCTCGAACGCTTGGGCCCTCCGCCGTAGTCCATCCATCCGGCCGGGAAGCGCTCATGATCTTTCCCTGAATGCCCGCAACGCCCGCGCCAGTGACAGAAGAAACAGGCCGGTCAAACCGAGCGCCGTGATGACCCAATACTCGACAAGGAATGCACCGGCGGTTGTGCCGGCCAGCACGGCAGCGAGGATGGACAGGTGGCAGGGGCAAGTCAGCACGGCCAGCGTGCCCCACAGGTAGCCGGTGAACGGTTTGTGCGTCTCGGCCGGCATGCGCTCGGGGCTGTTCATGGCAAACTCTCCGCATGCTGTGCCGGCGCGGTCGGCATGGCGGCCAACTGCACTTCCAGATTGGCCAACGCTTCGCGCCGGCGTTCGACGAACTGACGCAGCACAGCAAGCTGCGCGGCAGTTTCATCGCAGTTCGCCGCATCCAGCGCCCGGCACAGCCGCGCCAATGCGCCGAGGCCGATGCCCGCCTCGAAGGCGGCCCGCACGAAGCACAGTCGCTGCAAGGCGGCGTCATCGAACAGGCCGTAGCCACCCGTGGTGCAGGCGACTGGCCGCAGCAATCCGCGCAGCAGGTAGTCGCGCACGATATGCACGCTCACCCCGGCATCAAGGGCCAGCCGGGACACCGTGTAGGCGTTCATCGAACACCTCCTTTTGGTCGGTTCACGGCAATGCATATACCGTTTCGCCGAGTTCAATCCGCGCGCTGCGAATCCGATGCCGGTGCCGTAGAACATTGGGTCGATATCCGATCACGGTGTCCTAGATGACATGGTCTGCAACAGATGTCGATTAAACTCCTGGCCCAAGCCGAAAGCCTCGTGGACACTGACGATCGCCAATCCTTCCAATCCTTGATGCTTGGAGGCCCAGTCTTCCGCCGTCGGGACAGATGCAAAGAAATGTACATGGCAACAGAAGGACTGACGAACGTCGGCTGCTTCCTGCGGCAATACCAAGGACACCGCCATGCCGGCAGGTTCGACAGCCTGTATCTCGCTGGGTGAAACCGTAAGCGAAACGGGTGCTCCAGTTGCAGCGCAATGCGACGAGACGCGAGCTGTACGGCCGATTAACGCCGGGAGCATCAGGGTGTCCAGCGCGCACCAGGCATACAGCCGGCGGTTGTCAATTTCCAAGACATGCGACGTCTCGCGCAAGGTGAGGACATAGCCGATGATGTTCCCATCGTTGTCGTATTCGGTACTGGTGGCTTGTTCGAGCACAGCCGCCACTTGCTCAGCGGGCCAGCCAAGAGTCCTGGCAAGCGTAGTTCGCGAAATCGGGCGTCCCTTGGCAAGTTCACCCAGTAGCGCGACCAAGAACTCCGCAAAACCTTTGGGCCGGTTGGTCGGGGTGAGACGTTCTAAAATATATGGGGCGAGCTTCATGGTTCCATCTCCTATTTGAATTGGATAGCGTAACCTTACTTCCGTACTCATGTACGGAGTCAAGCGGTATGGAAAATAATTTGGAGAACCTGACCATTGGCGTTTTTGCCAAGGCAGCCGGCGTCAACGTGGAGACCATCCGGTTCTATCAGCGCAAGGGCTTGTTGCCCGAGCCGGACAAGCCCTATGGCAGCATTCGCCGCTATGGCGCGGCGGACGTGACACGGGTGCGATTCGTGAAATCGGCCCAGCGGTTGGGCTTCAGCCTGGATGAAATCGCCGAGTTGCTGCGGCTCGACGATGGCACCCACTGCGAGGAGGCCAGCAGCCTGGCCGAGCACAAGCTCCAAGACGTGCGCGAGAAGATGGCCGATTTGGCGCGCATGGAGGCTGTGCTGTCTGACCTGGTGTGCGCCTGCCATTCGCGGCAGGGGAATGTTTCGTGTCCGCTGATTGCGTCGTTGCAAGGTGGAACGAGCTTGGCAGGGGCTTCCACAGCTTAGCGTGCTTTATTTTCCGTTTTCTGAGGTGCCCCCAAGATGAGGTGGTGGCGTGATGCATGATCTTTGTATTGTGCAATACAAAGAAAGATTCCAAGTGCTTTTCCTAGCCGTGGCTCACTCGTAGAGCGCGACCCGAGCCCCATGCCCTTCGATCAAGGCTGCGATCGTTGGCTCTATACGGCGTATACTGTATGAAATTACAGTGTCTGGATTTTCTTATGCCGAACGCGCACAGTCTTCCCCCCATGGAGCCGCGCCCCATCGAAGGGACTTGCTTCGTCACTGCAGGCGATGCATGTGTCCGTGCTGGCTTTCCATCACCAGCCGCTGACTTCGCTGCAAAGCGCATCGATCTAACGACAGAGCTCATCAGCCATCCACAGGCCACCTTCCTGCTGCGCGTCGCCGGCAGTTCGATGTGCGAGGAAGGGATTGATGACGGCGACCTCATCCTTGTAGATCGGGCGATCAAGCCACAGCACCGGCACATTGTCGTGGGCGTTGTGGACAATGATTTCACTGTCAAGAAGCTGCACCTGGTCGGCGGCGTGGTGCGGCTTAAGGCTGGAAACCCAACCTACCCAGACATCGTTCCGCGCGAGGGGCAGACCCTCGAAATTTGGGGTGTCGTGACCGCTTGCATCAAGCGATTCAAGACCTAGGCGAAGGAACTCTCGATGTACGCTCTTGTTGACGGCAACAATTTTTATGTGTCGTGCGAGAGAATTTTTAGACCCTCTCTCGTCGGCAAGCCGGTGATCGTTTTGTCAAACAACGACGGCTGTGCCATCGCCAGGTCTAACGAGGCGAAGGCTATCGGCATCAAGATGGGGCAGCCTTGGTTCGAGATCCAGCATCTCCAGCTCACACATGGGCTGATCGCCCTCTCAGCGAACTTTGCCCTATATGGTGACATAAGCGACCGCATGATGAGCGTGGCTGCAGGGCTCGGCCCGGCGCAGGAGATTTATTCAATCGATGAGTCGTTCATCGGTGACCTCGATGGCATACGCGATCTCACTCGTCGCGCCTGCGCCGTGTGCGAGCGGATCTTGCAGTGGGTGGGCATTCCATGCTGCATCGGCATTGCCGAGACAAAAACCCTGGCTAAATTGGCGAATCACATCGCAAAAGATGCGGAGCGCAAGCCAGGCAGCTACCCATCGGACTTGGCCAGGATCTGCAACCTGACAGAGCAGTCTGCTCAACGTCGGCAACAGCTGTTGCATGCAACAGCTGCTGCGGATGTATGGGGTGTCGGCCGTCGCATTGCGTCACAGCTGGCAGATGGCGGCGTTCTGTCGGCTTGGGAACTTGCTCAGTTGGACCCCAGCACAGTTCGCAGACGTTGGAACGTGACGCTGGAACGCACTGTGCGTGAGCTCCGCGGCCAGAGTTGCATTGAGCTTGACGTTGCGCCGGCACCGAAGCAAATGATCGCGTGCACCAGGTCCTTTGGGCGATCGGTGACGGCACTGCATCAGTTGCTCGAAGCGATCAGCGAATATGCAACCCGTGCGGCAGAGAAATTGCGCGAGCAGGATGGTCGCGCGAGTCAGCTGCAGGTTTTCGTGCACACATCGCCACACCGGCCTGGACCACGCCTCTACCGCTCAACGATTGTGCCCATGCGGCCGACGGCCGACACTCGCCAGCTTGTGTCTGCGGCGGTAGCCGGCATGCGTTCAATCTACGAGCCGGGCTATGACTTCGTGAAGGCAGGAGTCATCTTGCTAGACATTTCGGGGCCTGAGGTACAGCAGGCGGATCTACCGCTTGAAGAAGTTTCAACACGTGATCAGAGCCGCTTGATGAGTGCGATCGACAGCATTAATGCGCGCTTCGGGAAGGGCGCAGTCCATGTAGGCAGTGCTGGCAATACTGGAGACACGAGAAGTTGGCAGATGCGCCAAGAGCGGCGCACTCCCAGGTACACGACTGAAATTGCAGACATTCCAATGGCGCGCGCATAGTTTATGCAAGGCCAAAATGTTTAAAATTCCAATCTGCAATTGATATACAATTGCAAAGCATGAATTTTTTACATTAGCGATCTTCTATGAAAAGAGTACGGTTTATAACAATTTATACTTTTGTCTTATTTTTGGGAAGCGTCGGGCCAGCATTTTCAAATGAATTTGATGATTTGCAATTCCCTAAAGCTATCTCTTCGTTAAGTGGAGCAAATAGAAGTATGATCTGTAGGGATATTGAGAAGTTAGCTAACAGTCTTATGAATAGCCGGCAGAAAGGCTCTCAGACTCTAAAGCAAACGATAAATGGTATACGGAAGTTTTCTGAAAGCAAGGATGAGATGGAGCTTTCCGAGAGACTTGCTAAGTTGGCATATTCGCAGTCAATAAAAAAATCTGGTGATGAGAAAATTGCTGAAGTATTCCGTTTTGGTGAAATTATTAAGGCTAAGTGTTTAGTTGCTAAATGAGCGTTCAATCATCCAAGCTTCAACGCTCTACTGCAATTTTGAACTGGTTTTCCATATTGAATTGTCCTGAATTTCACCATCTTTTGGTTCTTGTCGTAAAAATATTCGACGCGATTTTGCTTGTCGCCGCCACTGCGAAGCATGCAATAGTTAGGTAGGTCGGTAAATTTGTACCCCAACATTGGCCAAGCTAATACACGCATTCTACACAAGACAAAAATATCATGTGCAGAGGCGCCGTTCTCAGCAGTTTCACAACGATCGCTGCCGGCAGCATCAAACATTGTGAATATTATTCGCTTACCATTATCTCTAGCATCTCCGACTAACGTGAATGCGGGCAACTCCTTAGAGTTGCCGGAGAGATGTGCAGATAGCTCTTTTGACCAGATTTGCTGGAGGATTTGGCGTTCCTCTTCAGTGCCTGTTGATGCAAAGTTAATGCTATTAAAGACAATTTCCCGCATAGGAATCCACAGGTGCGGGTCAGCGCCTTGAGATGCAGCCGCAGGCACTCCTGTGAGAAAAATAGCAGCAAGGGTCGAGTGGAGAGCGTTTCTAAGATGCATTGTTGATGGGGTATGAGGAGTGAGACAGACGGAGGAGACTTTACAATCCTGCTTGCAAGCGTTACGATCTGTCAACCGGGCACGAAGTTGCCCAGTGTTGATTGCTAAGCATCGATCAGCTTGGCGCATGGAGCAAGGGTTCCGTGTAGTCTGCGGTTTGGGCTTGTACGCCGCACCGGGGCTAGTGTGGTCTGCTACGTGAGACTTCTTGAGGAACACCATGCTGAACTTCATTATCAAATTTGTTTTTGCACTGTTCAAATTTGTTGGCAGGATTTGCCTGATCATTTTCGGATTGATATTTTCTGCAATGGGAAATGCAATCACTTCTTCATTTACTGAAGAAGAGGTCAATGCTGATGCAGATGATCACACAACATTTGTAAACGACAAATATAGCGCTATGCAAGCCTTCGCAGCGGGAGATTGCGATGAATTTGAGCTTGCACATTTTTGCGCAATTGATAAAAAATAAGATTGCTATCGCATCTTTTTTGCGCCTCTAAGTGCGCCAGATTTGGTCGATTGCGCTGATCCTGTTGCCATTGAAGTTCCACCCTTCAGAGTTTCTACACCTATTCCCATAGTGTAGCCAAGCCAACCCATCATGGTTGTCCAAATGGCGGGCAATCCAATGAAAAGCAGCATCAGAAGGATGTTTAAAATCATCCTCTTGTACAGCTGAGGCTGTCCAGAACTGAAAACCTGCGTGACCTCTTGCATTATTGCATTCCCCGAGAATCCAGGGTACATGGCCTCAATAAGACGCGCATCAATCCAGCGCGCCACGAACCACATCACAGCCCAGAATTTCACAGTGAAGATGGCCATGGCCCCATAAAGCATCATCTTTAGATCATAGCCGCTAAGAAATACAATAAGCGGTAAAAACATGTATAGCGCCATAAGCACTAACGCCTGAACCATAGGCAGCGCGTTGAGCAGAGGAATCATGGCCAAAGAGGCATCTAACGCCTTATTGGCAACTCCAAATGTACTGGCAGCACCAACGATAGATCTGCCGAAATTAGTTGCCTTGCCGTAGTCGTCACCCATAATTCTGTCGGGTGAGACGTAAGTTGGATTCGCTTTCTCGAAACCCAAGCGTGCCACGCTGTCCTTTGCCTCATCGGCATTGGCGAATGTGAGGGTGTTTTGCACCTTCTGAGTTAGGTTTCGCCAGGTACTGGTGTTGTTGATCAGGCGATCGCGCAGGCCGGTCGATGCAGATTCCCACCATTGCGTGCAGGTGGGTCGGCCCCAGTCAGGGTTGACATATCCGTGCTCTGGCGTGCCTTCAGGCGCCGGCGTCTGGATGTACTCGACGTCGCGCGAGAAATCGATCGCCCAGCCTGGCACCGGGTTATAGGAGCGCATGTTGGGATAAAAGCCTGCCTCGGTGCGATAGAACTGGCTGCCGACCCAGTCCACATCGGTCGGGCCGTAGCCGCTGCCCTCGGCGAGCAAGGCTTTGCCGGTAGGCGAAATCTTGCTCTTGTCCATGGCCAGGTACTGGCTGCGCGCAGGGATGAAGCACTCCGAATAGAAGCGCTGCAGGTCATAGAGCAGGCCCGGATCTTCGATCGTCGCCATCCTGGCCATGTCCTCAATCACGCGGAGGTCGCGCCCGGCATTGCTCAGGCCGGCGCGGAAGGCACCATTGACACCAGAGCTGATTGCCATCGTGGAGTACCACCACAGCGGCACATACGACAGGTTGCCAGCCTTGCTGAATGAGCCGTTGACGGCATCTGCCATGGCTGTGTCATAGCCCGACCTGGTCCCGCCTTTGAGCGATACCGGCTGGGGTTCCGACCCATCGAAACTGCGCGCAGGCACATAGGTCATGTTGACGTTGTGCAGCGACGTGATCGGGGTGGTGGCGAAGCACATGGACATCACGAAAAGCGCAGTGATGATCCGGGTCTGGACGGACTCCAGCAGGGACCTCACGCCCTCAAATCCTTGGCCGCGGTCCTTGGCCTCATGCCATGTTCGGAAGACGATCAGCGCGAAGGGCAGGGCCACCAGGCCGGTGCCGACGATGATCTCGCCGATCAGGTTGGCGAACGCCCAACCGTACATGGTCGTAAAAAGCTCCAGATAGCTATCGAGCTGCATGATTCGCTCCGGGATCAGTTGAACCAGCCGAGCACTGCCCGGCCAAGGTTGCCAGGCCCGATGGGCAGGGCGATGAGATAGAGGGCCAGGAAGCCGGCCGCGCGCCAGCGCATCAGGAGGATCTCGCGGTGCTCTGCCTTGCTGACAAAGCCACGGCGCCGTCCCCAGGCCACCACACGCCGCCAGCGCGCAACGATCCAGATGCACACGAGGGTCTGGCCTATGGCGCCCAGGCGGGAAGCGTTGCGAAACCAGGCCATGAGCTCCAGCACCTGGGCGGGGGCCAAGCGGATCAGCACGCTGGCCACCAGCGTGGCGATGGCCAGCAAGCCGATCGCACAAAGGAGCCAGGGCATCCAGCCACGGAGCCACCAGGGGGCTCGCTGTGTCTTGGCCTGGTCAGCACTCTGGACATCGATGTCGTGAGCGTCTTGAATCATCGCGGAGCTCCCACGTGGCCATCGACCAGGGGTGCCCGGTCTGCACGACCGCCGCCGGCGGCGCCTGCGGCTGCCGCCCCAGCCGCCAGCTGGTTCTGCATGATTGCCAGCGCTGTGTCGCCAGTCATTTCCTTGCGGATGCGGAACTCAAACATCATGTCGTCGATGTACTGCGTCAGCCGGTCGATGCGCTGCTGCACTTCGTTGTTCACTTGCTTGGCGGCCGTGGCCTGGGGCAGACTCATGCCCGAGATCAGCGCATTGCGCGCGATCAGCGCCTTGTCGATGACCTTGTGCATGGCGATCTCCTGGGACAGGCGATTCACGGCCACCGAGCGCATATCCGTGGGCAGCTTGCGCACGGCATCCATGAGTTGGGGGCTCACCGCCATGCCGGGTGCGCTGACCTTCGCCAAGTCGGCTTGGCTTGCCGTCTCTGCCATGGAGAGGGTCCGCATCGTGGGCAGCACGCCTTCAAGCTCCTGCTCGTACTTCGGCGCCAGGCCTGTGGCGGTGACAGTGGCTGTGGGGTTCGGGCAGCTGGCGTCCTGGGTGCAGAGATAGATCTTCTGGTCGCCCAGCACCTCGGTGCTCCACTTGGCGAGATCCTCGGGAGCCTTGAAAGCTTGGACCAGCCGGGTCGATGACAGGGAGGAACTGCCGTAGTTGGCCGTGGCGATGGTGCTGGCCGACTTGTTGATCGTCACGTTGTAGCCGGCCACGGCCAGGTCACGGATGGGCTGAATAGGGGCGGTACCGATGCCTCCGGCGCGGGAGCCGAAAACCCAGTCCAGGCCCTTTTTCTGAGCTTCCTCGTTCTTGTTGATGTCCACCTTGGCCTGCACCACGTCGCCGGACAGCGAGGCTTTGATCTTCCACGCGTCGCCCTTCGCCAGGGCGATGTAGTCCTCGTAGGGGTCCTTGCCGGACTTGATCATCGACTCCATCTCTTCGCAGCTTTTGAGTGAGGAGGCGACCAGCAGATCCGCCTTCTGGCTGAAGTTCTGAAAGAGCTGATACAGGCCCGGTTGGGCGCGCTGCAGGAAGTACAGAGGCAGGGCGGCGATGCCGGCCTGCACAGCCCCGGCGACCGTGGCACCGAGGTTCTGGATGCTGTTCATCAGCGTGGACCAGGACATGCCGATGTCGAACTTGCCGCAGGAATAGTTGGCCCGCACGCCAGCGCTGAGCTGGGTGGACAGGGAGCCCCGGTTGGGCGCCATGCCGCTGGGCGAGCCGCCGCCCATGCGGTAGTACAGGCTAGAGGACGAAACGGGCTGTGCTTGCGCGGGCACGCTGAGGGCGGTCAGCGCGCAGGCCACGGCGACACACGAGATGGCCTGCAGCGCCTTGGGCTGCCGGCGAGATGAAGCAGTCATCGGTGATCCTTCAGGGAACGGAGAAGAGAAAAATGCCGCGGCGCTGGCAGCAGATGTAGTGCTGCCAGAGGTTCCAGGCGTAGCCATCGGCTGGATCTGTCTGGCCGTCGCCGAAGGTCGTGAGTGACAGGGAGTCGTTACCGCCAAACGTCAGGCAAGAGGAGGCAGGCCTCGGATGCAGCATCTGCCACTGATGACCACGGCCGCCGAAGTAGACATGGCTGCCGCCGGACGGCTCCACCTTTGTGTAGATGTGGGGCTGGGCCGACTTGTAGATGATCGAAGCGATCCGCTCAGCCAGCACCGCCGAGGCCTTCACGGGGTGCGACTGAATGATCTCGCCGGTACGCGGGTAGGTCGGCCCCCAGGTCTGGGTGTAGCCGCTTCCGACTTCTCCGAGGCCCGGCACCCACGACTGCGGATACAGCATTTCCAGCGGAAGCACGCCGCGCCAGAAAGGGGCATCGATCTCCGTCTGGATGTGCAGTCCGAAAAGCGTGGCGCCGCCAGGGCAAAAAAGCATGGACCCGCCCGTGGCGCCGGACACCATGCTGCCCAGCTGCTGGAAGCCTTCCAGCCCTCCCTGGATCTGCTGCACGGTTTCGGCGATCTTGATGACCTGGCCAATGCCCTGGATGGACTTCATGATGGTCTGCAGGCTCTCCAGCATCTGGGCGGGTGCCTCCAGCATCTTCTTGGCGTCCGAGGCGACCGTGTTCGCAATGTCCGTGGGCACCGATGCCCACTGGCGGCCGATGTTGGGCAGCTCCTGCGTGGGGAATTTGGCCAACTCGGTGACGGACGGAATGGTGAGCGTGGTGGGCATGGAAACGCTGCCGCCGGCGACCATGGCCGCCAGCGCACCGGCTGGGTTGCCGATGGCATCGGCACTCTTGTAATTGGTCATGGCAGAAGGCGTATCCAGGCCTCCTGCGGACGAATCAAGGGTTCGGCCGATGATGGAAGAACCTGCGGCCGTCAGCGTGGTGGCCACCAGCGTCCCGAGATCGGCCCAGGGGTGCATCAACGGGTCGTTGTAGGTGCTGACAACCACGTCTGGCACGTAGTGGCTGATCTTGATACTGGTCTCGATCCAGCAGAAGGTGAGCTTGCAGCGCAGGAAGAAGCAAACACCTTCCACCATGTACGACACGCAGGAGGGCGCGGCTGCAGCGGTGTAGCCGACCACACCTGGAGTCGTTATGGCGTTCGCGGGAGCAGGGGCCAGCGCCAGGGTCATCGATGTCACCGCTGCAGCGACCGACGAGAGGAGGGCTCGCCGCCCCGGCCGGCGTTTTGTGCGTGTTTGGCGTGTAGGGCGCGTAGAAGGGACTGGGCTCATCGACGGCCTTTCGATTGGAGATACAGACCGACAGCGTGGTCCACGTCGGCCACCCCGTAGATCACGGAGCTCCGGTTGATGACGATGGCCGGCAGGCGATCGAGGCGGTAGTGGATGGCCAGCGACATGCCGTTGGCAGCATTGACGATCTGGTCCTTGTAGCGGGCACGGATGTTGGCCTCCTGCTGCAGCATGTAGGCCTTGGCCTGGGCCTCATCCATGGGCAGGCGGATGCTCATCTGCTGGCTGACCTGGGCCATGGCATCGAGCCGGAAAACGCGCAGCGCGTAGGGCGTGTTCTGCTGGGCCCGGACATGAGTGGCCGAGTTGGCGAACACCTCGACCGAGGTGACCGCAGCAGGACTCTGTGCGGCGGCGCCGGCGGCGGCCATGCTGAGCAGGGCAGTGGCTAGGATCTGCTTCATGCCCGCGCCTCCGCCAGCTGCTCGGCCACCTTGTATGCGGCCTCGACCATGCTGCAGCCATGCTCCTCCATGATTCGGCGCCGCTGGGCTTTCTCGTGGCCTTCTGTCATGGCCAGGGCGATGGGGAGCGCCGGTGGCACATTCCTGAATAGCCATTGGCCAAGCGCGCTGATCAGCACGCCCTCGGTGTACTTGGGCGGCTCCTTTTTTGCGGATTCCATCATGGCCCGCTGTTCGGGCGTGAGGTTGCGGAACCGCGCCACTTCCTGGATCTCGGACTTGTCCATCGTCAACAGCATCCAGAACTCGCACATGGAGAGCACGCGCTCCATGGAGTCGGGGAAGTCGCGCAAATTCTGGGTGGCGAGCCAGAACCAGATGGAGAGCTTGCGCCACATCTTCGTGGCCTTGGCCAGCTTAGGGCCGAGCAACTCATTCGTGGTGATCAAGTGGCCCTCGTCGGTGAGCTTGACCAGCGGCCGGCCCTCGGCCTGGTACTTCTCACCGCGCGATTGCACAGAGTCGATCAGGCTGGAGTATGCCAAGGCCAGGGCATCGCCATAGCCATCCTTGGTGAGCGTGCCCATTTCCACCAGCGTCACATCGGCATCGGGCCAGTCGACGCCATAGGTGTTGAACAGCGTGCCGCGCAGGCCGATGGTGAAATTCATCATCGCCTGCCCCATGTCCTCAGCGCGGCTCTGCCGTTGCGAGGACAACGAGGGGTCGCGTTGCATGTCCATGAGCTCCAGGGCCACGTCCTGAGTCAAGGGGTGCTTGCGTTGCTCCTCCTTCGCCCGGACGGCTGCCCTGATGATGGCCCGGGACACCAGGTATCGATCGGCACGGGACATGCGATCGACTTCTGCCTTTTCGCCGCCGGTGATCATGAGGATGGCCGAGATCAGCATCTCGCCCATGAAGTCGCGCTTTTCGTCTTCCTCGTCTTCTTCGGCCGAGGTGTCCGCCAGTTGTGCCGGCGCGAGAGCCGGGCTGTTCAGCGCGTTTTCTACGGACGCCATCAAGGGCGTGCCATCCGCAGCCTCATCGACCGTGACGCCGACGCCGACGCCGGCCGAGGCACGAGCTCGCTCTTCGGCTGCATGGTAGGAGCCCATGATGTCCTGGTCTTCCAGCAGCTTGAATGCATGGACGAACGGGGGCAGCGACTCCTGGCAGTCGGGAGACAGGGTGACGCGGTGCACGCTCAGGCCCTTGGCCGCCATGTCGGCCACCAGCAGATCGAAGGATTCGCCGGCATCGACGATCACCATCCGAGGGCGGTGGATGGCCATGGTCATCATGGCCAAGTAGTTGAGCGTGGCCGACTTGCCCGCGCCGGTCGGCCCGAGCGTAAGCATGTGGGCGTTCTTCTTGCGATCGCGCTTGTTCAGGGGATCGATCCACAGCGGCTCACCGCCACGGTTCCAGAACCAGAAACCCGGGTGGGGCGTGCCGCGCGAGCGACCATAGACCGGCATCAGCGCGGCGATGTGACTGGCGAACGTCAGGCGAGAACGGCTCAGGTACTTCTTGTCAAAGTCCACATCGAAGTTGAACGGCAGTGCGCGCATGAACGTGTCCAGCGGCACCAGGTCCTGGCGGGGATCGATGAACCGCAGGCCCGATGGCCCCAGCAGCGCATTGGCCTCGGTGACGGCCTTGTCCAGCTCGGCCTTGTCGCGGCCGGTGAGGTACAGCGTCATCATCATCGGGAAAAGCTTGTCCCGATTGCCGATCATGTGGTGCAGCACACGCTCGCACTCTGCGTGTGTCTCCATGGCCTGGGGCGTGTGGGCACGCGACTTGTCGCGGATGCGTGCGATCTGCTGCTCGACATGGTCCTGGCGCGAGATCACCACGGTCATCGACAGCATGGAACCTGCCGGCAGTCGATCGAACCGCGCGAAGGATTCTTTGCCTGTTTGGGTCTCGGCCGAGAAATGCCCAATGGACGGCTCGCTGCGCATGTTCTGGAGCGTCAGCGCCTTCACAGGAATGCCATCGAACTCGAAATAGCCGCCAGCGTGGTCGGCGCGCGGCTGGGACAGGGAGAGCGATTCGGCCAGGTCCCAGTCGAACATCGTGGCTGGCTTGGGACCGGGATAAGGGTAGGTCTTGAGCAACTCTCCCGGTGTCGGCGCCCACGGCACATCGCGGTTGAAGAAGGGCAGCAGCCACTCATAGAAGTCCTTGCCGTCGCAGCGCCTGGCCGCGATGCCCGCTTCGTTGAACGTGGCCATGAGGGTTGTGGCCACGGCTTCCATCTGCTGCTGTGCCGAGCCAGGCTCGGACGGGGCTCCGGTGAATTTTCGGTAGATGCAGCAGCGCACACGCCGCTGCTGGCCGCGCCAGACCTGTCCGGTGACCTGCGTGTCCGTGAACAGGCCCTGGGGTCGGGAAGCCTGCTCCAGGTGCTTGCGGAACTCCTGCAGCACCGACTGGGTGTAGGCGGAATTGATCACTTCCTGGCCCCGCGCTGGGTTGTCCTTGTGCTGGCTCAGCACGTAGTCATGAAGGTGCTGTTGCAGCTGCTCGATGTTGCGGTCGTCATTGACAAACCACTGCACGATCCAGGGCGTGGTGTCGGATTCGGGCAGGGCCGTGATTGCTTCGCGCACCTTGTCGCAGCGCTCTTGCAGGTAGCTCAGCGGCTGGGCCTCGGTGGCCACCGGATCGAGCTCGAACATGGCGCCCCAGGTCGCGCCGTCGCGCATCACGAAAACCTGCTCGCCAGGCGAGTAGGTCACATAGGGCAGCATCTCGGTGAAGGAGGGCGGGCGCTGCGCCATGCGCTGGCGATCTCCCACGGTCATCGGTCGCTCAGCTGCAGGAGCGGGCACACTGCGTGCTGCTTGGTCGGCAGTAGGCGTGGGCGCGGAAGAGGGCGGTGTGGACGGGGTGGACGAGGTCTTGGCCTTGCCACCAAGGATCAGATCGAGGATGTTCATCAGCGGGCCTCCCCGCCGCCGGCGCGGCCACTGAATGCGGCGCGGCCGCGCTGCAGATCCTCGGTGGATTCTCCAGGCATGGCGTACTCGGTGGATTCGTACATCGGGAAGACGGTCACGTAGCCCGGCACCGGGTATTTGCCCCTGGCCAGGTGCGGGTAGACGACCATGACCAGGTCAGGGTTGGCCACACGCGCGAAGCGCTGCTGCATGGGCTCCAGCGCCGACCAGTAGCGGGCTGTGTTGCCATCAGCCTGGGCAATTGGCCTGGCCTGAGAATCGCGTTCCAGCCGGTCGCGTGCGGTCTCCTTGGCCGAGGCCTGCCTGGCCCCCTGCTCAGCCCCCTGGGCGACTCCCTGGCCGGGCAGGTTCTTGCCACGGTAGATGTCCAGCAGCGTCGGGCTGTCCTTGGTGACTTCCTTGAGCGGAGATTCGCGTGGACCAGTGACGGAACAACCGACGAGGGTGGTGGCAGCCAGTGCACAGGCCAAGAGTCGGGTGATGGGAAAAAACTTATTCGAGGCCATAGCGGGCTCCTGACAGGGCATTGGTGGCTTGCGTGCGATGCACGACCTTGCGGGGATTGACGGGCTTGTCGATCGGGATCTCGCGGTCCAGATGGACGACCAGCTGGGCGCCGGAGGGCGTCACCACGGCGTCAAAGCTGCTCTTGAGTCGCTCGGTGAGCCAGCGCGTGAGCTCTTCTGTGGCCGCTGACCCCATGCGGCCCAGCGCGAAGCTGCCGGCGTTGCCCGTGACAGAGGCCGAAGTCGAGTCGCCGCGGTTGAGCGTGGTGGTCTGGGCCTGTGCCAGCGCCTCGGCCGCGACGCCCAGGCCCTTGGCGCCGATGATGTCCGTGAGATAGGTGGGCGCATTGGTCACGAACTTGCCCTGGATGCAGGGGTTGCCGTGCAGGTCGCTGATGAAGCCAAGATCGGCATTCGTTCCCGAGGACAGGCCCCCGTTGGTCGATGAGCCGCTGCGGCGCGCAGACACCGTGCGGATGACGCCGTCGTTGAAGACGAACGTCATGCTGCGCACCTTGCCCTCGGTGCAGGACAGGGCCATGTCGCCAATCGCCACGCCGGTGATGATCATTCCGGCCAGATCCTCAGGCAGTTCCCAGCCGTTGGCCGCCAGGTTGTCGCGCCCCACCATGGCTTTGAACTGCATGGGGTCGGTCACGCGACCGTTCACGGGCACGCGGCCGATCAGGCTGGTCATGGCCGTCACGCCGGCCAGCGTCGAGTTCTCGGGAAGTGTGTAGTAGGGCTCGGGTTCGGGCTTGACGGCAGCTGCAGCCTGCGCTGCGCGCGTTGCAGAGCCGCCTTGGCCTGCAGGGCTGGGAGCCACCTCAGCTGCTCCCGGCGCACGCACATAGCGCGTGGTGGACTTTCCATTGGCCGTGCTGGTCTGCTTGGTGTAGCCCATGGGCGCGAGCACTTCGTAGCCCGACCCGGAGCCGCCCATGTCGAACGCTGAGCCAGCGCCTGCCCCATAGGAGCCCTGCAGGGGCGGCTGCGAAGCACCTGCAGGGCGGGGAGCACCGATGTTGCCAAAGGCATCGGAGGCGTTGCCCCAGGCATTGGCGATCACATCGACGGGGCCGGCACCTGGCTGGCCGGAACCCGTGGTTGTGACAGGCGCAGAAGACGTGGAAGTCGCTGCTGCAGAGCCGCCATTCATCGAATTGCGCTGCTGCATTTCACGGTTTTCGCGAGCGAGTTGCTCGTTGAACTGGATCACTTTCTGGACGTCCGAGCGCAACTCGCGGTTGCTGGCTGCCACCGTGGCCAGGGTCTCGGCTGCAGTGTCTTCGTCCGCGCCGGCCGTAGCCGGCAAGGGGACAGCAGCCATTGGTGCGGCGGCCGGTGGCGCGCTGCGGCCCATGAGGAAAATGCTGACCACGCCCGCGAGCGTCAGAGCCCCGAGGATGGGGATGAGTTTGTTTCTGGGTACTGCCATGATTTCCCCTTACAGGCACGACTCGAAGGAGCGCTCGCAGACCAGGTAGATGGCCGTGGTGTCGGTGTCGGAGCCGGCGGGGCCGAGCCGTCCGTGCTGGGCCGTTGCCGCGATCCAGCGGCCGCGCACGCTCTCCAGCGGCACCTCCAGCGCGAAGCGCGATTTGTTGGTGATGCGAACTGCCGTGACGTACAGCGCGCCGCCCTTCCACTGGCCGACAGGGGCTGCGTCCACGTTGGCGCCGCGCAGCAGGGCCGGCACAGGATCTGTGCTCACCGCCACTTGCATGACACCAGGTGCAGCGTTGGCCAGCCGGCGCGGGGCATAGAGCTGGCGTGCTGCGTGGCGTGTCAGCTGCACCATGTCGATACCCGCGCCTGCAGCTGCAGACGTGACCTCGTCTGCAGAGCGGGGCGAAGGATTGGGCACGCTGCCGGGCTCGATCACGGACACCTGCAGCTCGCCTTTGGAGGAAGTCGCGCGGGCAGGCTTGTCTGCCACTGCCACCAGATCCATGGGGATCTGCTGGCCGCTGTCCACGAGCTCGGCCACGATGCGGATGGGCACGAAGGGCACCAGCGCGGTCACATAGATCGTTCCGCCGATCGACTCGATGCGGGCCACGGCCGAGATGTCACTGGGCACATGCAGCAGGGCATCCGATGGCAACGTGACCAGGCGCTCCTGGCCCACGGTCAGGTTCACACGCACGGGCTCCCGGGCGAACACTGTGCGCTCGGCTGGGCCAGACGCAGTGCCGCTGAGCGGGGCGGGGCCCACGCGGCGCAGCGTGGCCTGGGCCGCTGCGCTGCGCGCGATCGAGCCGCGCGCTGCAGCTGCCAAGGGCGCCGGCACGCTCATGCCGGCGACGGTGCTGCCTGCTCCAGAGGAGGCAGCCTGGCCCAGATCGATGTTCTCGGCAGGCTGGCCAGCCTGGACATTTGGCTTGTCGTTGGCGAATTCAGGTGGCGGACCTGAAACATTCAGGGGCTCAACCTGCTGGGCGAAAGCGCCCTGCAGGGGCTGGAACAGCAGCAGGCCAGCCAGGCCGCATGCGAGGATTTTGCGGTGTTGCATGGTCAATCGACAGAGGTGTCGCGGGGCAGACTGGACGGGGAGATCACGCTGGGCAGGCGCGGCGCCGCAAGGGTGGCCTGTACCGGGTTGCCGGCCTTGAGCTCAGCGGGGTTCAGGCGCGCTGGCCGGTTGGCGCCAAAGCAGTCCAGGGCCAGACGCCAGGGGTTGCGCTCCCGGTCCACGTCAAAGCGCACCACGCGCAGCGGGTAGCGGATGAACACGTCCTTCACACCCTGGCCACCGAAGGTTTCTGTGACCTGCATGTCCAGCAGCACGGTCCAGGCGTCGGGGCCTTCGCTCAGCACACGGTTCTCGGAATACGGGAAGCCGGGGATTTCGGTGATCTGGCGCGTGCGCTTGCGCAACTCGCCCTTGCCCTGGCGGGTTTCCATATCGGCTTGCAATTGAGCCTGGCAGCGAGGCGTCAGGTAATACTGCATATTGAAAATTTGCTGTCCGTAGTCCTTGACACCATCGGTTTGCCAGCGATTGATCTGCTGCCAGATGTAGTACGCAAATCCGTAGACATTGGGCTTGGGCACGGGGGAATGGCCCCCCGTGACATGTACCGTGTCGCCGGCACGAACATCTGGCGCGAGATGCACGTCAACGCTCTTGGGCTGTCGCCAGGCAAACCAGACGGCGAATATGGCCAATACAAGCAGCGCAAACTGGCTTGCCATTTGCCTACGGCTGTGCCTCCGCTCCATTTCCAGAGCGTTCATATATTTTTCACTGCTCATACTTGATCTTTGCTTTTTTGGCTGAATGGATCGGAATCAATTCCCCGTCCCAGTTCCATGAAGCCGTCATGAGTGATGTATCGGCTTTTGACGATGCCTTTGCGGGCAAGGTAGATGCGAAATGCCTGGACATACCAGCGTTCAGGCTTTGAGCGTTTGATGCTCTGCAGGTAAAAGGACGAATACCAGATGATCACCATCGGCAAAGTAATTCCTAGCAGGATGATGAAATGCCAGTAGCCGGTTAGAAGATACAACCCACCCCCCAGTACGACGCTGATGGCAAGAGAAGCACAACCGATGTAGGTGGCTTCGGTCGCTGACATGCCATTGATGATGGCTGGCTCCGCATTGACACGATCGGTCAACGGGGCGCCGCGTCGTTCTGGAGGTTGCTGTTCGCCGGTCATTGATGATTAGGCGAGAGCCGATGTGGCGTAGTTAGACATCATGACAATGAAAACAATCAGAACCACCCCTGCAATGAAGAATTCCTTCAGGTCTGCCAATTCAGCTTGCCCCCGCGAATATTCTTTCCACTTGCGAAGGCCGCCACCCATAACACCAATAAAGGCCCAGGCTGCCAACACCGCAGCGAGGATGGCGATGCCAGCTTTAAAATACGCACCCATCATCCCCATCCAGTCGCCTTCTTGCACTTGTGCGCCGCCAATACCGCCTCCCTGGGGTGCTGGAACAACTGGAAGAACAGCGAAAGCTTGCTCGTGAATCATCACCGACAGCAGAAGAGTGGTTTGGGACAATTTGGAGAGAATCGATTTTTTCATAACATCCATCCTTGGAACAGTTAAGTAGTTGAAAAAACTAAAGCCAGGTCACGAATGCAAATAACGTGCAAACAATGACAATCACGGAAATCACCGCTTCGATTGCGTCTGCCTGCTCAATCTCGCCGGTGGTATAGGCTTCCAGGATCATTTTTCCGAACCATGCGGCAATAACCAGGATCACGCCAAAAACCAGCGAAATAACGAAGACCTTCATTCGCGCTGGATCAACGCCCGATGCGTCCATGAATCCCACTTTCATATCGCCATACATGGTTACGCTCCTCGGTTACTGGCGGTAGTCGCCGCGCAGAGGTGTCACGGGACGGGGTTGTCGGGGAGCGTCGATGTGGGTGGTGATGCCCTGGCGCAGCATTTCCAGATCACGCTGCAGCCAGTCGTACCTGAACTTCACGCGCTGGCCGGTGGGTGCGCTTTGCTCGGCCTGGCCAACCATGACCTGGACCTGCTCAATTTCGGCGGCAATGCGCGCCAGGCGCTCACGCTCCAGTTCATCGTCGGACACCGTGGCCCAGGCCGATGCCGTGGTGGCCAGGATGCCGATCACGAGGATGGCGAACAGCGGGCGGGGGGATTTCATCAATTTCTCCTTCTGAAAATAATCTGTATTTACTGGAATTACTCACAGCCAGCAGGACAGCAGCCCAGTTCAATGCCATGTTGGCAATACCCATGAGTAGAGTTCCATACGTCGTTGGCTTCCAACTCTTCAGCGTCCAAATAACCGACATCCCTGGCGATCATTAGTGCCTGTGCATGGTGCCTTTCGGAAATATGGCTGAGCTCTTTTTTAATGAGTCCGAAGAGATTCCGAGCGAACATCGTTTCAGACAAACCACTTCCTTTAATGGCAATATCTGCGCACTGATCGCAAACAGCACGCCATGCCATTTCGTCAAAATTATTTGTATCCATCATTGACTTATGCATATTTCTTGAAAGCGCCCACGGTGGTGGACAGCGATGCGGCCACCAGAACAGTGAAGATCAGCACCATGTAGGCGGGGTTGAATCCGGGGAAGGGCCATGCGAGGTACAGGCTGAACCCGCCCGTGAGAGCCCAATGCGTGTATCTCTTGGAGTGGTGGTAGACGAACGAGGATTCGCGCCCGCCGATCCAGCGGCGCCGGTCACGGCGCACTAGGCCGTCAATCACACCCATCAGGCATGCCAGCACGAACGCCGGCATGGCATAGGCCGCAATGCTCAGGCGCAGCACCACGTCCTGGGCCACGAGCATGCTGATCACGGCCCACTCGGCCGCGATCTTGGAGACGACGCGCGTTGTTGCGCCCACGGCCTGTAGAGGGGCAGAAAGCTTGGCCATGGCCTGCATGGGCTCATCGGTGAGCGATCGCTGATACCAACGCAGAATGCCGAGCCGCTCGTAGGGCCAGCGCACATAACCGAGCAGCTGCAGAGAAAAGCCCACGGTGTCGGGCACCAGCACGCTGCGCGGCGCCGCCGCGATGTATTGCAGGTCTTGCTGCAGGACCGACTGGGCGTGCGGGATGCCCTGGCCCTTCCAGACGAACATGCTGCCGCCGATCTCTATGACCATGCCGACAAGCCAGCTGGTCAGTGTGATGCTGACCAAGCCAAATGCGATCTTCAGCACCAGATCAACTGGGCCGACTGTGGGGACCTTGGAAGGCGTGCGCTGGGCTGTAGCCATCAGTGGTGCCCCACGATGCTGTCGATCACACCTGTGCTGCGCAGTGCAGCGGACTGCGCGCCAGACACGGCGGTGTAATCGGAGTCACTCTTGGCTGTGCTGTGCGCCAAGTCGATGCCGATGAGCTCGTGGCCACCGGAGCCCAAATGGTTGTGGCCCATCCAGTCGGTGTCGGCTGCCCAGGTTTCGCTGGTGCGGTAGCGCCGCTTCATGTCCTCGGCCACCGCCCGGAGGGACTTGGGCACGAATGGATCGTTCGTTGTGTCAGCCAGCGGGATGCGGATCTTGAAAGGACGGTTGCCTTCCAGCAGCGCAAAGGCCTGGCCCTGGGGCAGTTCAAGGATGTCCGAGGGCTCGATCAGCGGCGCCTTCGTTGTGGTGGCAATGTCATCGTTGCGGCTGGTGAAGTCCACACCGTTGCCTGTGGCAGCGGTGTCCGAGACACCAGAGACCGGCGTCAGGTGCGTCACGTTAACTTGCGGCACCTGATCCGTCAGCAGGCTGGCCGTCGCGGCCGAGCGCACGCGCAGCATGCACAGGTGGTTGAAGTTGTCCAGGATCTGGCCGGCCTTGGCTTTGTCACCCACGCGGGCCTCGATGTCGAACACGGACTGCGTGTATGCCGTGATCTGGAAGCCTGAGCCACCGAGCTTGTTGACCATGGGCACGAACTCGGGACCGGCGATCTCATTGACCTCATCGAAGTGGCAGCAGACTTTCGGCAGCTTGAGCTTTCCGTCCGTGGCATGCGGATCAAGGCCGGTCTTGTACAGGCGCCCGCCCACGCTCACCAGGTCAGACAGCATGGAGTTGCCCACGGCAGAGGAGACCACCGAGTCGGACAATGCGTCCAGGCCGGCGTAGACGATGCCGCCCTGGCGGAAGACCGTCATCCAGTCGAAGATGGGCCGCTGGTCGTTCGGGTCGAAGTAGTCCGGAGAGATGAGCTTGCCCACGGCGCCCGAAGTGAGCTTTTCCAAAAACGGTCCGAGCGATGCGATGATCTTTTCGTAGAAGGAGCGCTCGTAGCTGACGGCAGCGGCCAGGCCCAGCAGCACCTTGTCATTGGGCTGGGACTCCTTGATCCACACGTACATGGCCTGGATCTCGGGGGCGCGGTCTTGCATGCTGCGAGCCATCGGGATCGCTCCTTTGACAGGGAGCAGCTTTTGGATCTCTGCGAGTCGTTCTTGGTAGTTCTTGTACCGGCCCTGCGCAGCCTGGGCGCGGTAGAACATCGCGGCATAGTCCATGAACAGCGGATCGATGCCGGTCACGTCCTTGAGCAAGGACTCGTATGTTGGAATCCGACCCAGTGCGACCTGGGCCTGGGCCACGATGTTGGTGAAGCGCCAGGAGAACTCCTTGAACGCTGCGCTGTTGCCGGACGAGGGCAGAGCGTTGGTGGCGCGCCCGGCGACTTCGGTGATACGCGCGAAGTTGCCGATGCCGTTGTAGCGGGCGCTGATCTCGGGGTAGCCCAGGTGGAACAGGTAGAAGCTCTTCTCGCGGCCGGCGCGGCGCGCTTCGGCATGCATGCGAAGCATCAGCTCGGCGTCGCCCTTGGGATCGATCACGATCGTGACGTGGCCGGCGTGGATGTCCTGTGTGCACAGCAATTCCAGCAGGCGCGTCTTGCCCACGCGTGTCGTGCCCATGACCAGCATGTGGCCATTGCGCGAGCCCTGGCGCAGCAGCACTGGCTTTTCGTCTTGAACGCCAACGCCGTGCAATATGGGAGAGCCGCCCAAATCCACACCTGAAGCAAATGGATTCGCTGGTCCACCGATATCCACTGCACGCCGAACGAGTTGGCGAAGCAGGCTATCCGTCTTGGTCTCGGCCCATTTGCGAACCTGCTCGCCGGCATTGGCCAGGCGCATCTCTGCAGGAGAAGGCTTGACATACTCACGGACCTTGACAGCCTGGGTGTCCAGCTTGCGCTGTGTATGCAGCTGGGTCCAGGCGAAGCCTTCGCCGAGATACAGGTGGTCCTTGGTTCCGGGCAACTGGTGGGGCGCCACGCGGGTCATCTTCGTGAACTTCAGTCCGCGCTGGTACGCATACACGGAATAGGCCTCGCGGGCGCGCTTGCAGCCAAAGCCTGCAGCAATGGCTGCGGACACGGCACCCAGTGAATGCGGCATCATCAGCGCCCACGGGGCAGCTGCAGCCACGCCAGCAATACCGAAAGCTGTGGCAGCGCTCCATGCTTCCACAGGCGGCCGCAGCAGGCCTTCCATCACGCCCTCACTCATTCCTGCCTCCTGTGGCAGGGCTGGAACATGTAGTGGTCCACCACGTTCCAGAAATGTTCCAAGCGCGTGTCGTCATTGGGGAGACTCCGGCTTTTGCTGGAACATTTCTTGACCCAGGACCTGGTACGCACGTCCGTTGGAATGCACCAGCACCGGATAGGCATTGGCGCCTGTGGCCACCAGCTGCTCGGAGAGCCAGCTACCTGTCTCCGGTGCCAAGCGAAGCGGCATGGCCAGGCGCTGCAGAGACTTGAAGGCCAGAGGACTGCCGGCCTGCACCACGATGCCAACAGCCTGCAGCTGCACCAGCTTGTCCTTGTTGAAGGCAAGCCAGCGCATGGAAAGTTCATCGGCTGCCAGGACGAACATCGGCTGCGTCATCCAGGCACCGTCAAAGACCTGGAGCCCCTCCTGTGCCAGCATGCCGGTACGCAAAAGGCGCGCACCAAACGGGAAACGCAGGCCATCGAGCACTCCAGGATCGTCCGCATCGCCCACCAGCTGGGCGACATAGGGTGCGAACGGCACGCTGTGGCCGCTGTCGTGCAGCACCTGCAGCTTCTGGGTCTCGGGCAGTGACTGCCCGGCGACTGCAGGAGCGGCTGCAACTGAGCACAGGGCCAGGGCACAGAGGAGGCGGAGATTCATCGGCGAAGCGCTCCTCGCGCGGGGGCCGGCGTGCTGGCAGCAGGTTGCGGCTCGATGATCTGCGTGCGTGGCACGCCCAGCATGTCGGCGGCGCCGACCGAGCTGTGCACCTTGGGCATGCCGTCGAAGCTGATCATGGGATCGTTCGGGAACAGCCGCGCCATCGCCGCTTGCATCTCGCGCTCCCATGCAATGGAGCGCTCCACGTCCGCGCGGAAGATCCGCGCCATGCGCTCGGCATACTGCCGGCGCTCGGCTTCTGAGCGCGCATGGATGCCCAGGATCTCCAGCGGTGAGAGCTTCTCGACCGAGAAGTTCGCACGCGGCCCCAGGGCCAGCACTTTGGCCCGGCGCATTTCTTCGGCGTTCAGGCCCCACATCTGCTGGACCTGACGGTCGGTTTCGTCCGCTTGGCTGCGCGCCTGGGCTGTGTTGGCGGCTGTGGAGCTTCCTTCAGCGGTCTGGGTGGTACGCACCTGAGCCACGACCGGCATGCAAGCCACATGGGCCAGCAGAAGGCTCGCGCTGAAGCAAATAGCGGCTCGCATGTTCAGCCTCCCTGGCTCACGGAGAGCGTCAGGCCAGGACTGCCCGGGGCCACAAAGGTCGCTGTGCGCGACACAGGATCGGCGGACTTGAGCGCCATGCCATTGACCACGTCACCCGGGCGCAGCACGCGCATGCGGCGGTCACCAGGGATGCCCGAGGCCACCACGACCGAGGGCTCGCCGTTCCACATATCAACAGCGATCAGCTGGCCGGAGAGCGCAGGCGCCGCTGGTTTTTCGGCGGGCGCTGCCTTGGAGGTGGCGGCTTTCTGATTGACTGCAGGCCGCGAAGTCGCGGCCCTGGCTGGCTGGGCCTTGACCAGCACGCGCGGGGCTGATGTAGCGGGCCGGGCGGTGTGGGGCTCAGTGGCAGTCGGCGCGGGCGCGGGCACAGCCTGGGCAACGGCGGGCGTGGCGGCTCGCGCTTTGGCGTCCTGCTCTCGCATGTGCGCCAGTTGCTGGCTGAGCTCAATCATCATCGCTTCCATGCGCTGCATGCGAGCTGCAAGCTCCGGATCAGCGGCAGTGGCGGGTGCGGACGCGACTGGAGCTTGCACAGGGGCGGCCACGAGAGCACTGGCTTCGGGCTCGGCCTGCAGCCCTTGTGGCTGCGCCAAAGAAGACTGTGCGGGGTTGGCGGACGTGTCCAACTCCGATATGCCCAGCTGATCCAAGCCCCCAAGCCGTGGATCAATCGGTGCCCGGAGCTCGTCCGGGCCGCTGGGCTCGATCGTGCCCACGCTCGGCAGATTGGTCCCAAGAAGATCGGGAACCTGGCGGATGGATGGCCCGTACTGGAGGTAGCCCAGCAGCGCGATCCCTGCCAGGGATACAGCCATCAAACTGCGCCTTCCCCTGGAAGAATCGAGAAAGGCTGTTTTGCCCGTCTTGGCTGGAGCCTGTGCGGTCGCCTCGTGCGCTGAAGATTCACCGAACGCAGGCGACGCCGCATGGTTGAAGGTGGCAGCAGCCGAAAGATCGGGGCCTTGGGCAATGCCGGGTTGATCATGCTCTGAGGGGACTTGGTCCTGCCGCGATTCCATGTCCTGCATCCACTCCAGCCCGCCGATGTGGGGGGCGAAATCCAGGTCTGGCACAACGGGATGGCCGGGCGTATGAAATGACGGCCCGCTCATTGGTCTTTGCCCGATTTGGAAGGAGACACGATGGGCTGGAGCCGGCGCGGCGGCTGTGCGCTGCCGGCATTGCCCAGGACGAACCACACGCGGCGCGTGACATGGTCGGTTTGCCACGACCAAGCCTTGCCCACTAGCACAGCCAGCATGTCCTGGACGGAGTAGGGACCGAGGGTGCGATGTGCCTCGGGCAATGGAAGCCCGAGAAATCGCCGGGCTTCGGGAGACAGCGCCGTCAGGTCGGCCAAGGCGTAGCCGGTGCGCAGCAGGGTGTAGTCGATGGCCTCACCAATGGTCGTGACTTGTTCACGGGGGAAGGTGATTTGCGCCACGAGCGCCAAAGGCTCGTTCAAGCCCAATTGAGGCTGCGCTTCGGCGGTGGTGTAGCGACCCAGTTGCAGGCGCTTATTGCCGTCCACCAGGGGCGTGCTGGCGTGGCAAACGCCGGCAGCCAGCCATGCCATGCCAGCGAGGAGATATCGGTGCGATTGCCGGGACATGCGGGAGAAACTCCAGAAGAAAAATCCCGGGCCGCATGATGAAGAGGAGGAGAAGACATGCAGCCCGGGGGAAAGGACACATTCGCGTCCGCCGGTCGGCATATTCAGATTTGGGGCAATTCCTCTCAAGCGTAAAACGTGCGGTGCATACCGAACGTTTTACGCTTGACATTGCATGAAAAAAAAGGCATGGAAATTTCTGGTCAGATCAGCTGCTGATCACCATACAAGTGGAGCACCCCCGCTCATGCTTGAGGGCTCGAGGATCGCTGCAAATTTTGACGATGATCCAAATGCATGGCCGAGGTAAACAGCACGTTGCATACGAACGGTTTACGCTTGACATACAAGGAGAGAAAAGGGCAGGTGTTGAAATGGCTTAGCAGGCAGCAAGCAGAGGGCTGCTTGCTACGAGACAAACGGCTCCTACCGGCTTACAGGCCCTACCCAAAGGGCGCGGCTGCTCCTCAAAATTGAGGAGCAGCCGCAAAGGATTTACTGGTACTGGTAAAGGGCTTTGACGGGCTACGGGCCGGATTGCTGCGCCGAGGCGGCGCAGCAATCCAAAAATGGCCCAATGCATGGCGCCAAGACATAGATGAGCCTTGTCGCAACTGAGTCGGGGTTGCACGCCATAACATAAACGCACTGGGATTTCAAGCGTAAAACGTGCGGTGCGAAGTGCTCGATTTACGGCTGACTGCATCGACGCATCCCTGTACCGTGCGCGGCCATGGATACACCGTCGTTTCGCAGCCAGCACATGCCAGTTCGCCCTTCCCAGGAGCACCCGTTTCTAGGGCGCGATCCGCTGGACCATGGCTGTGCGATCTTCACGGTCATCGAGTCCCTGCAGCAGCTTGGTCTGGAAAGCTGGACGGCACGGCTGCTGAGCTGGCTGGGCAGGTTTGAAGGGCTGGAGCGCCATCTGGAAGAGGACTGCGATCCGGTGCTGTGTGTGCGCCAGATTCTCCTGCGGCATGTGGCAGAGCAGCCGAGAGGCGCCGGGGAACAGAAAGGCCTGGCAGATGTGACCTGGCACAGCATCGTCCACACCATCGTGGCTCAGCCCTTCGTGCAAGTGTGCTGCGACTGGAGCATTGACGGATTGAGGCCGCGAATTCGCTGGGACCCTATTGAACACACCTTCCTGCAGTTCTTGGCGCTCGGCCATGCTGATGAAGACCTGTCCGTATGGACTCCGGCCGCAGGAATGCCCTGCAGGGCGCGCAAATGCGCAAGCATGCTGCAGCGGAAAGCCAGATGAAAAATCTTGCAGCAAAGTTTCTGGCATTTGTACCTTGGCTCAAATATCGTGGATTGGCGCAGGCCGCAGAGGAATTGAAAGGGCCTTCTTCGGGCGCCGAACCTGCCTCAACGCCGATGCCTGTGGTGGCAGGGACTGAACCGGGCTGGCTTAGGGTGCTGAGCTCCGATCAGCTGCTCGCAGTCGTGCGCGCAGAAAAAGCTGTCGATGCCATGTGGCGCCAGTCGCACCAGAGTCGTGAAGTATGGGAGCGAGATCTGCTGCCGGCCATCCATCGGTATGCAGCGTTCGTGCAATTGATGCCTGCGTCAGAGGCGCACCACCATGCCCACGCTGGCGGGCTGCTCTCACACACGATTGAGATGGTCCTGGCAGCCCTGACCTGGCGCAACGCCATGCTGTTGCCGGGCGGCTCCCAGATCGAGGAAATCGATGCGCAACGTGACCAATGGAGCTACGTGGTGTTCTTCGCCGCGCTGCTGCACGACATCGCCAAGCCCATGACCGATCTGCGGATCCAGTGGCGTTGTGATGGCATGGCCGATTCAATTCGCTGGACACCTGCAGCCGGCAGCCTGGTCCAGATCACGGCCCGGCGTGCTGCCGCCGAGTACCTGGTCGATTTCACGCCCAAGAGCCAGCGCGACTACAGCGCCCACGGCAAACTGGCGCAGCTGCTGCTGTCGCGCATTGCGCCAGAGTCGGCACTCGTGTTCCTGGCCCAGACGCCTGCCGCCATGGACGCCCTGGAGCAGTATCTCAGCGGCCAGGACCGCGATAGCTTGGTGGCCCAGCTGGTGCGCCGAGCCGACCAGGCCTCGACGCAGCGCGCTCTGCTGTCGGGTCACAAGGGTCGCTTCCCGACCTCGAAGTCCAAGCCGTTGATCGACTTGCTGATGCAGGCCATCACCAGCATGCTGCAGGCCGGCACCGAGCTGCCGCTGAACCGCTCAGGTGGCGCGGCGTGGGTGTTTGAGGGAGCCATCTGGTTCGTGGCCAAGCGCTTGGCGGATTCGGTGCGCGAATGGATCAAGCGCAATGAGCCCGATGAGGCTGTACCAGGGGACTCGAAGAACGATCGGCTATTCGACACCTGGCAGGACTATGGCGTCATCGACCTGAACCCGGCCACCGGGCAGGCTATCTGGCATGTGACCGTGCAGGGAGAGGCATCCGAAGCTGCGGCAGATCGAGGAGGTTATGAGCACGACCTGGCCATGCTGCGATTTCCCTTGGCCAAGGTCTTTTCGCACGAGAGCAAGTATCCGGCGCCCATGCAAGGCAGATTGATCCTGCGGCAAAAACGCAAGGATGAGGCCGGGGAGGGCGGGGCCTCACCGCAGGCCGTGCAGCTGCAGATTCCTGCGGCAGGTTCTGGTGGTAAGGAGGATGCGGCAGTCCATGCACCCGAAGCTGCAGCACTACCAACCAGTCCTCGAGCGCCTGCAGCTGCAGCTGCGCCCAAGGCGCCCAGCAAGCAGGAATTGAAGCTTGCGGCAGTCATGCGCGAACCGGCTTTCAGGGCACCATCTGCTGCGGCAAAGTCGCCTGCAATGAAATCCGAAACTGGCACAGCACATCAGTCACGAAAGATTGATGCAACGCCAGTGAGCCCCCGGGAAGCGCCTGCACCCGGGCGTGCCCCTGCAAAGGTTCCAGCAGAAGCTGGCTCAGCAATCAAGGCAGAACCAGTACCTGGACCAGTTCGGCAACCTGAGAATGCTGCACAGCCAGCGCCGCCGCCGGCGGCGGGATCTTCAATCGATTATGACCCAGGCGATGCAGCCTACCTGCTCGACCAGAGTGACTTCCTCGATGAGGCCGAAACTGCAGCAGCGATGCGACCCAAGAAAGGCCCACGGCCGCCGAAGCCGGCGCGGGCCAGGGAGGAGGGCGGGGCGGTGCGCGAGCAATCATCAGAAGCTGCCGCAGGCCTGGACGAGGCCCGGGCTACGCCAGAGCCTCCAGCACAGCCTACTGCCCAGATCCTTTCATCAGAACCTGCAGCAGTGCCTGCGCCTGCGGCGGCTCCACCACTGACTGTCCTTCCTACTCGGCGCGCCGCGAGCGTCGCTTCGGAGTTCCGGAGCCTGAGCGACGAGCTCGATGACTTGCCCACGGTCGTGGTGCGGGCCAGGAGCGAGCCACAGGCCCACCGTGCAGACGAGCCCCAGCCGGTACTGCTCTTGCAGCAGCTACCCAAGATCGATGGCCAGGAAAGGCCTGCGCACGAGCCCAGCGAGTTGGCGTTGGACTTCATGCGGTGGGTTCAGCAGGGCTTAGTTGATCGTGAGATCAAGTTCAACGAGACGGGGGCAGCCGTGCATTTTGTCGAGCAAGGCATGGCGTTGGTCTCTCCGCTGATCTTCAAGAAATTTGCTCAGGAACATGCCGACCTGGCAGAAAGCCCAACTGAGCTGGCCACGAAGGTGCAGCGGGAGGTCATCAAGTGCGGCTGGCACCTGCCGGCAGCCAATCGGACCAACATCGTCGCGTTCGAGATTTACTCGCGCGGCGATGTCAAAGGCCGGCTGTCATGCGTGGTGCTGGTCGAGCCTGGGCGATGGGTTCAGCCCGTTCCGCCGAGCAATCCTGCGCTCAAGATGGTTTAGGGAATTTTCGAAATCACAAGCGTTTTCAAGAACTTATGAGTTTCACATCTGATGGTCGGAGATCCGTCTGCAGAGGTCGCCGGCTTGGCGCAAGTAGTTGAGCATCGACTCAGCAGGAATTTCTAAAAGACAATATTAATCAATGACTTATGACATTCAACGTACTTTCTAAAACCCAAGAGCCGAAGGTGGCTCTGGATGCGGACCAGCGACTTGGTCTGTGGAGGTCGAGGCCTTGGCAGCACCGGGCGCTGTATCGCTTCAACGTTTTCTCGGCCTATGCCGGCGGGCTGGTCACGGGCAGGCATGTCTGGGATGCCTTGCGCAATCCTCACCAGGTGGTCATGTTGCCGTTGCGGCCGCCTCGGCGCGGGATGATCTTCGTGTGTCCTGCTGCTGTGCGTGAGTTCGAGGAGGCGTGTGGGGCTGGCGGCTTGGATGCAAACGCTAAAAGCGTAGCGCTGGAGGTGCCTGAGCAGCCGCTTGGTGCTCGGGTAAAAGATCAAACGGTTGACAGTTCGGTGCGCAGCCCATAGAGTCCAACCCGTGCGTCAACGAGGAAGCCTCTTAACATAATTTCCCGCTTAGTTAGTGATTGCTACGGTTGTGAGCCCTTTAAAAGCTCACTTTTTTTAGCGATCAAATACTAGATACAATGTATATTATGTTAAATCACAGTTGCGATTAACACTGTCCAAACCCAGGTAAGGCACTCTTCCTGCACCAGGCCTGCCTGTCTTCCGCCTCTTTTTTCAGCTGTTCAACCCTCTTCCCAGGCTCTCCAGTTCCTGCCTCAACAACAACTCCGTCTCCTGCGGTTCGAACTGGCGTTGCAGCAGCGGGATGGTGAAGACGTAGCGTGCGTCGTGCACGCCGTGGGTTTCATCGCGGCGCAGGACGTAGGCCAGTTGCAGGCGGGCCAGGGATCGGCGCAAGGCCTGGGCCTGGCCGGTTGCGCCGTGGGCCTGGACCAGGGCGTCGAGCGCGGTCAGGCTGGTGTGACCTTGCTGGGCCGTGTGATACACGGCGATGCGGTCCAGGCGGCAGGCCTGTTCGTCGGTGCTCAGGCGGCCCCAGCCGACCAGCGCATCCTGTACGGGCTGGGATTCCAGCGCCTGGCGCAGGTGGCGCTCTTCGATCACGCGTTCGTCGGGCCCCAGGGCTTGCAGGCATTCCTGGCAGAGGATGGCGACCAGATTGGCCCGCCTGCCGCTGGCCTCGATCAGGCGTTCGGCCAGGGCGTCGTTGGCGTAGCCCACGCGCAGCCTGCGCAGCGGCTCGGTGGCCAGTGCCTGGCAGGCGGACGGCTCCAGGCCACCGATGGCCAGGATGTCGCCGAAGTTGCGCAGCGGCGACTGGTAGTCGAGCAACGCGGCCGCATAGAGATCCCAGAATCCAGCCAGCATGAACCAGCAACGGCCCTCCTCGCTGAGCGCGCGCAAGGCGCTGAGCTGGGGATAACCGTTGCGGGCCTCATCGCGGAAGAACAGGTCGGCCTCGTCGATCAGCAGGTACAGCCGCCTGCCCTGCGATTGCGACTGCAGGTGTTCGATGATGGCCTCCAGCGGTGTCTCCACGGGCAGGCCGAACTGGGTGGCCAGGCGCGGCGTAAGGCGGTGGTCGCGCAGCGAGAGGTAGTGGCAGGCAATGGACGGATGCTCCTGCAGGCGCCGTTGCACGGCCTTGAGCAGGCTGCTTTTGCCGAGCTGGCGCCCTCCCACGACCAGGTAGTTGGCCGGTTCGCGGTTGAGTATGCGCGCCAGCAGGCGCTCGCGGCCGAAGAACACGTCCTCGCGCGTCACGCCGCCGCGCGTCTGGTAGGGCGAGATGCGCGTGACCTGCAGCTGCGCGGCCAGCAGCCGCAGCAGCACCTGCGCGGGCTCGCCGCCCATCAGCCATTCGGTCTGACCGGGGCTGTCCAGCACTGCGTGCAGATTGGTGCGGTCCTGGGCATGGCGCTGCAGCAGCGGCATGGGCGACTGGGGATGCTGGGGGCTGAGGATCAGCACCACGTCGCCGCCGGTCTGCAGCAGGCGCAGCTGGCGCACGAGTTCGCCCTCTTCCAGTTCTTCCAGCTGCTCTGGCAGCGCATAGACCAGGCAGCGGCCCAGGGCGATGGGCAGGTCCGGCGGCAGCGTCCATTCGAACATGCCACCGGGCACGGGCCATTCGCCCTCGGCGGTTTTGCAGGTGGCCGACAGTCGTTCGGCCAGGGCGCGCACGCGGGCGGCGGGGCTGGCGCCGGCAAAGCGCAGGGCACGCTGCCAATCGGGCGGGCGTATGCCTGCGGCGCGCAGCACGGCGGACCGCCGGCCGGTGAGCCGCAGCAGCCGGTCCAGCTGGGGAAGATGCTGATACGGCTTGCGGCGCAGGCGCCCGGGCTTGAGCTGCGCCGGGCCTATCAGCGGATGGCGGACCAGCCACAGCAGGGCCAGGCCGCCAAAGACCAGGGCGCAGGTCCAGATGATGTTGCGCAGCCAGCCAAAGGGTTCGTGCTCTGGCTGCCCTGGCGAGGGGCTGCAGTTCAGCGGCAGATAGCGTGGCGGGGTGGGTGGCTGGCCGCCCTGGCAGCTCCAGTCCTGGCTGGGCATGTTCAGCTGCAGCAGGACCTGGGTTCCTGAGAGCACGCCCATCTGGCTGTCGCGCACGATGTCCGCCTGCAGCACGAAGGGCCTGGGCGAACTCATGCGCACACGAGGCTCGGCAATCTCCGGTGCCACGCTGGCGATGTCCTGCGGCCAGCTTTCATGCTGGCGCACATGCTCCATCAGGGCCAGGCGCCACAGGATGATTTCGTTCCAGACGCGCCCTGAACTTTCCGCGCCCTGCAGGCTGCCGCGGGTAACGGGGTTGTAGCGGGGCAGAAGGATGGCTGTGCCTATGAACAGCGTGAACAAGGCCAGCAGCGCGGCGCGCCAATAGGATCGGGGCAGCTGCAGAAGGCGGGCCGGGCCGCTCATGCCTGCAGCACTGCCATTGCGGCTTCGCGGGCGATGTCGCAGCGCCAGTGCAGGTGGGCGCCCTCGCCCGCTCCGCGCACCTGTAGCAGATTGCCCCAGAACAGGCGCCGCAGCACGGCATCCTGCAGATAGGGCCGCGCACGGCCCAGCGATGCCGCATCCACCAGGCTTCGCAATTGATCGCGTGCGGCCGGCTCCTGCGCCAGGGGCAGCAGGGTCTGCCACAGGCGCGCACTGGCCACCAGATGGGCGCGCAGCAGTGGCGAGTGCACGGCAGCGATGCCCACACCCTGCTCCACCAGCCATTGCAGCGCTTCCTCGAAGAGCGCGGGATGCCCGCCCGTCAGGGCCTGCAGCGCCTCGATGACCTCGACCGGCCAGGCTGTTGCCGGCCAGCGCTGGCGCGCCATCAGGGCCAGGTCTTCCAGCGTGGGATCGGGCCAGTGCGCCACCTGGCCGATGTTGAGCAGGGACAGATCGCCGCTGCGGTACTTGAGGTCGGCCAGCGCTTCGCTGCCGCACAGCAGCAGGTGCAGGCGGCCGCTGTGCATTTCGCTGAGGCTGCGCAGGATGCCGGCCAGCGTCTCGCGCAGTGCGGCCGTGCCTTGCTCGAAACGGCTGACCAGGCAGAACAGGCGGCCGCCTGCCAGCAGGCGCTTTTCCAGCAGGGCCTCGAATTCATAGTCCGAGCCCACCTCGCCCAGCCCGCATTGCCGGCCCAGGGCCGCGAAGTAGTCGGCCGGGGCCGTGCTCACGCTGTAGGGCGGCTGGATGTGCAGTACCGCCTCGGCGCCGTACTGGGCGCGGGCACGCAGCAGCAATTCCTGGCGGAACGGGGGCTGACCCCAGTGCGCGGGAGACAGCAGCATGGTGATGGCATAGGGCGAGGCCTGGGCCAGCTGGGCAAAAAGCCGATCCATGAAGCCGGCAAAAGGCTGGGCGCCAGCGGCTGGCGCCTGCAGCGGGAACTGCGTGGCAAAGCCGGCGGCGGAGAACAGGCGATTGGTCTCCGCCTCCGTCAGCCGCAGATACTGGGCGCAGGCGGCCAGCCGGTCGCGCGAGCGCGGATTGGGCAGGGAAACCCCATTCCTCCAGTTGTTGACGGCTTCCCGGCTCAGCCCGATCTCGGTGGCCACCCCCGAAGCGCTGGCACGGATGCGGCGCATGTACAGACCCAGAAGATGGCCGAAATCCTCGTGAACGCCTGCGGCCACGGCGGGGCCCTGCTCGATTGCGGTGGGCTGCATCAGCGCTGGCCCTGCTCAAAAAGACGGCGCCTGATGGCGCATGTCCATCCTGCCGTGACGACGGTCGGTATCCACATCCTGTTCACCCTCTCCTGGGACTTTGCCGGATCTTGTGCAATTTGTTTCATTCTGCCGAGCGCGGATTGTCTCAGGATGCCGGGTCGCTGCCGCCCTGCCCCGCGAACTCCCGCCGCGCACTGGCCATCCGGTACAGCGGCAGCACGACCGCCAGTACCAATCCCAGGGCCAGCCAGAGCCACAGGCCCTTGCCTCTGAAAGCCAGGGCGGCAACGACGATGAAGGCGACGGCCTCGCACAGTCCGCGAAAGCCTGCCCGCAGCATGAACAGGCCCGCGATGCCGTCCACCGGCGACACGCCGCTCTTGCGCAGGCTGGCCATGGTCTCCAGCAGGGCCTGCACGGACTCCTGGGCCTGGCGATCGCGCTCCTGGTCACGCTCGCGCAGTTGCCTGATGGCCATGGGCTGGGCGGGATTGCTGAGTGAGGTGCCATCGTTGCCCTCTTCCTGCCCCGGGCGCGGATAGACCTCTGCGTCGGGATCGACCAGCACCTGGCGCTCCGGGTAGCGGGCCAGCCAGGCATGGTGGCTGACCCATTGGCCGGCATCGAAGTGATAGCGCTCGCTCTCTCCCACCTGGTCATAGAAGACATGCAGCACCGCCGCCTGCAGGCCGTGCTGGAACAAGGTCTCCAGCAGCCGCCAGGGCATGCCCGCCGTGGTGCGGGTGTCGAAGCCCAGTTCCAGATGCTGGGGATGGCCCAGGGCGCTGGCATTGGCCCAGTCGTCATCCCACAGCGCGGATCGGTCCAGGGCGGGGTCCAGCTCATGGATCCAGCGCTCGGCCTGCTCCCAGGACTGCCGGGCCAGGTACTGGCAGATCAGTTGCACGCGGCGCAGCTGCAGGGGCGTATCGAAGAACAGATAGAGGTGATGGACGTTGCTGGACATGGCGGGCCTGAGGCGTTTGCAGGAATGCCGCGATTGTTCAATTGCAGCTGCCAGCCGGCCCTCCCAGGCCTGTCCAGCACGCGGCTGGCAGGCGCTGCCGCCGGTTGACATTCTGTCCACTGCAAGAAGCGGGATGCAGGCGCTGCTGCGGCGCCCTAGACTGCGGCAATTGCCCACAGCGCCCATACCGCCAACCGCGCCCGCCATGCACAACCTCCGTCTTTTCGACAACGAAGCTTGCGAATCCGCCCCGCCCTGCCAATGGACGCAGATGGAGCACCAGCTCGACGAGCACGGCTGTGCCCGGCTACCCGGCCTGCTGGACGCGCAGCAATGCCGTGACCTGGCGGCCCTCTACACCAGGGAAGACGGTTTTCGCTCCCGCATCGTCATGGCCCGCCACGGTTTCGGGCGTGGCGAATACCGGTATTTCGACTACCCCTTGCCACCTCTGCTGCAGAGGCTGCGCGAACAGCTGTATTCCCGCCTGGTGCCGGTGGCCAACCGCTGGAACCAGCGCATGGGGCTGGATGTGCGCTATCCGGACCGGCTGCGGGACTTCCTGGCGCGCTGCCACGCGCACGGCCAGTTGCGGCCCACGCCGCTGATCCTCCAATACGGCGAGGGCGACTACAACTGCCTGCACCAGGATGTCTATGGAGAGCATGTGTTTCCGCTGCAGGTGGTGTTGCTGCTGTCGCGGCCGGGGCAGGACTTTGCGGGCGGGGAATTCGTCATCACCCAGGCCGATGGCGACCGGCAACGGGCCGATGTGATGGCGTTGGACCAGGGCGATGCGCTGGTCCTGGCCGTGCGCCACCGGCCCGTGCCGGGGCGGCGCTCAGGCTACCGCCGCGCGGCCATGCGCCATGGCGTCAGCCGCGTCCGAAGCGGCCATCGCCATACCGTGGGGCTGATCTTTCATGACGCACTCTGATATGACGCACTTTGATGGACGGCCGGTATGAGCACGCTGGATCTTTTTGCCGATGAATCTCCCATGGGCATCGAACCCATTGGGCCCCAGTCCGTGGTGCTGCGCGGCCATGCCCTGCCCCGTGCGGCACCACTGCTGGCTGCGGTGGACGGCGTCATGGCCCAGGCGCCGCTGCGCCATCTGGTCACGCCGGGCGGCTTCACCATGTCGGTGGCCATGACCAACTGCGGCGCGCTGGGCTGGACCAGCGACCGGCGCGGCTACCGCTACAGCGCCATCGACCCGGTCAGCGGCCAGCCCTGGCCCGCCATGCCCGCCGTGTTTGCGCAGCTGGCGGGCGAAGCGGCCGCCGCTGCGGGTTTCGAGGGCTTCGCGCCCGATGCCTGCCTGATCAACCAGTACCTGCCCGGCAGCCGCCTGTCCCTGCACCAGGACCGCGACGAGCGTGACCTTGGCGCGCGCATCGTCTCGGTGTCACTGGGCATGCCGGCCACATTTCTGTTTGGAGGGCTTGCGCGCGCGGACAAGACGGCCAGGGTGTTGTTGCGGCATGGCGACGTGGTGGTCTGGGGCGGCGTGGATCGGCTGCGCCACCACGGCGTGTTGCCGCTCAAGGACCAGCCTCACCCGCTGCTGGGCGGGCGGCGCATCAATCTCACGTTTCGCAAGGCGGGTTGAATGGCGGGGTCGACATGGATGGGCTGAACAGCAGTGATCGCTTCGCTGGCCTGGACTGGGGCCGCATTGGCACCCAGCTCGATGCAGAGGGCCATTGCCTGCTGCCACGGCTGCTGAATGCGGATGAAAGCCGCGCCCTGGCTAGCGAGGCGGCCATGCGCAATGGCCTGCCGCCCTCCCTCGACACATGGCGCCCGGTGCTGTACCGGCACCTGCTTGCCATTGCCAATCGCTGGCGTGCCCAAATGGACATGCAGCCTGCCCTGCCCGCCTCGTTCGAGGCCTTCGGGCAGCTGGGCCACCAGCGCGGCCAGATGCATCCGCAGTCGCACCTGCTGCATGTGGCGCAGGCGGGCCATGCGCCGCTGCGCTCATACAGCGAAGGTGCGGCGGTGTTCCCGCTGCAGCTGGTGCTGCTGCTGTCCCGGCCGGGCCAGGATTTCGAGGGCGGCGAATTCGTGATGACCGAGCAGCGCCCGCGCATGCAATCGCGCCCCATGGTGCTGCCGCTGGGCCTGGGGGATGCGGCCATCATCGCCACGGGGCCGCGCCCGGTGCGCGGTGCGGCAGGCTTTTACCGCGTGCATCTGCGGCATGCCATCAGCCGCGTTCACCGTGGCGAGTGGCTGGGTGTGGAGCTGCTGCTGCACGACGCGCCGCAGGCTACCGACGCGAGCCGCTGGCTATAATGCCGCGCCTGCAAAGGCATCCGTGCATCAGGTGTCCACATGCCAGCCATGGGGATGAAACGGGAACAAGGTGACTGCCAGCAAATGCTTTTTGCGCTGCCGGCACAGGCCTTGGCTGCCCCCGCAACGGTAAACAAGTCAAGGCGCTCCACGCCTGTCCCGCCAGTCTCCGCAACCCTGCGGAGGGGCGATGACAGGCTGTCACTGGTCCATGGCGTGGTCTGCAACATGCAGCTTTTCGCGGGTGGATTGGGAAGACGGGGCGCTGGGCGCAAGGCATGTCCTTGCGCCGCTTGTGAGCCCGGAGACCGGCCTGCTGCGTTTCGCGCCCGCTGAGCGGGCGCTTTCTTGACTGTCTGCGGGGTGCGGATGGCAACGTCCTGCGCCCTTTCCTCCCACGCTGGCTGGAGAGGTGGCAGTGCCTTGCTTTCGCATCAGACGGTCGAAGACCGATGTTCGAAATGCATTCTTCCTTTTCCAGGATTTCCAGCGCTCGCGCTGCCCAGTCCCTTTCCGTGCGGCTGAGCCCGCTGGCCCTGGCCTGTGCCTTCATCTGCCTGCCGGCGCAGGCTCAAACCCAAACCCAAACGCCAACGCCCCAATCAACCGCCCTGCCCGAGGTCCAGGTCACCGGCCAGGCCGAACGCATCGGCCAGCAACTGGCCCAGCCTGCGCGCTCGGCCAGCCATACCGGCGTCTCCAACCAGGAAGTGCCGGCCAGTGTGGATGGTGTTTCTGCCGAGCAGATGCAGGAGCGCGGCGACTACGCCCTGGTGGACGCCGTCACGCGCACCGTGGGCCTGACCTCCAGCAGCACGCCGGGCAATGGCGGCCTGTCCTTCAGCAGCCGCGGCTTTGCGGGCGTGAACTCCGTGGGCGTGGCCGAAGACGGCATGGTGCTGGGCGTGGCCGCCGGCACCACGGCCTATCCGGGTGACAGCTGGGGCTACGAGCGCATCGACGTGCTGCGCGGCCCGGCCTCGCTGATGTACGGCAGCGGCACCATGGGCGCCACGGTCAACGCCATCCGCAAGCAGCCCAGCCGCACCAGCTCGGCCGAGGTGCTGGTGGGCGCGGGCACGGACGACACGCTGCGCCTGGGCCTGGGCGTGACCGGCGCCCTGGGCGCCTATGCCAGCTACCGCATCGACAGCTACACCGCCCGCAGCGCAGGCGAGCGCGATCTGGACCAGTCGCGCAACGGCAAGTTCATGAGCACGCTGCGCTTGGAGCCCACGAGCGACCTGCAGATCGACCTGATTGCCGACCGCAGCGTGCAAAAGCCCAGCCGCTACTGGGGCACGCCCGGCCTGGACGGCAAGGTGGTGGAGTCGCTGCGCGACCGCAACTACAACGCCGAAGACAGCGTGCTGCGCTATGCCGACGAGCGCCTGCGCGCCAAGGTGCAATGGAAGGCCAATGACTGGCTGACGGTGCGCAACGAGCTGTACCACGTGCAGTCGGACCGCCACTGGCGCAACATCGAGGCCTACGCGCTCAACCCCGCCACCTGGACCGTGGGCCGCTCCGACTACCTGGAAATCCTGCACGACCTGGAGCAGACCGGCAATCGCCTGGGCCTGAACGTGGACCGGGGATCGCACAAGATCGCCATGGGATGGGAGGCCGCACGCATCAACCTGCGGCTGTCCAACAACTCGCCCTACGGCGGCTCGTCCACGGTCTCGGCCTGGGACCCCGTGCATGGCAGCTGGGCCAGCCCCGATGTCACCAAGGCCAAGACCGAAACCGGCGTGACCCAGCATGCGCTGTACCTGGAGGATGCCTGGCGCATCAGCAACCGCTGGCTGGCCATGGCCGGACTGCGCCGCGATGTCTACAGCTTTGCCAGCCATTCCCTGGTGGGCGGCACGGATTTCAACAAGACGCTGGCCGCCACCTCCTGGCGCCTGGGCCTGACCTATGAGCTGGCCCGCGACACCCATGTCTATGGGCAGATCAGCTCGGGCCATGATCCCGTCAACAGCCTGGTCTCGCTGAACCTGGCCAACACGGCTTACAAGCTGAGCAAGGGCCGCCAGGCCGAGATCGGCATCAAGCAGCAGGTGGCAGGCGGGCGCGGCGAATGGACGCTGGCCGTGTTCGACATCAAGAAGGACGACATCATCACGCGCGACCCCGACCGCCCGGCCATCTCCATCCAGGGCGGCAGCCAGTCCTCGCGCGGCGCCGAGGTCACTGCCAACTTCCAGGCCACGCCCGCCCTGCGCCTGGAGGGCAATCTGTCCTATGTGGATGCCCAGTTCGACAAGCTCATCGAGGCCGGCGGCAACCGCGCCGGCAACCGCCCGCAGAACGTGGCCAAGACCACGGCCAACCTCTGGGGCCACTACCGCGTGGGCGCCTGGCAGGCCTCGCTGGGCCTGCGCTACGTGGGTGACCGCTTTGGCAACAACGCCAATACCGTGAACCTGCCCGCCTACACCGTGGCCGACGCCGCGCTGAGCTGGCAGGTGGACGCGCGCACCACCCTGAGCCTGATCGGCCGCAACCTGGCCGACAGGGTCTATGTGGGATCGAGCTACGGCAGCCAGTTCCTGGTCGGGCAAGGCCGCCGCTTCGAGATCGCGGCGCATATCCGGTTCTGATGGCCATGCCGCGCTCCAAAAGCCTCCACGGTCTCCAGGGCCTGTGCGCTGGCGCCCTGGCGGCCACCCTGCTGCTGGCCGGCTGCTCGCGCAGCGATTCCGGCACCACCAGTGAACTGCCGGCACCGGCTGCCGCACCGCAGGCGGCCGTGACCGTCAATGTCTGCGGCAGCCCCGTGACCTACGCCAACGCACCGCTGCGCGCCGTGACCCATGACGTGAACATCACCGAGATGTTTCTCTTTCTGGGCCTGGGCGAGCGGCTGGTGGGCTACAGCGGTATCACGCAGGCCAAGCAGATCGACCCGGCCTTTCAGGCCCAGCTGGCCCGCGTGCCGCGGCTGGCCGAGCGCGAGATGAACCTGGAGGCCATCCTGGGCGCCTCGGCCGACTTCGTCTTCGGCGGCTGGAGCTACGGTTTTCGCCAGGGCCAGGTCACGCCCGAGGTGCTGCAGCGCCACGGCATTGCCTCGTATGTGCTGTCCGAATCGTGCATCCGCGTGGGGCCGCGCAGCCAGGTGGCGCTGGAAGACGGCCTGACCGACCTGCGCAACCTGGGCCGCATCTTCCGCATCGACGCCCATGCCGAGCAACTGGCGCAGGGGCTGGAGCGCGACCTGAAGGACCTGCGCGAGCGCATGCAGGGCGTGCGGCAGCGGCCTTCGGTCTTCGTCTACGACAGCGGCCAGGACATCCCCGTGACCGTGGGCCGCTACGGCATGCCGCAGGCCATGATCGAGGAAGCGGGCGGGCGCAACATCTTCGACGACATTCCCAGCAACTGGCCCGCAGGCAACTGGGAGGACGTGGTGCAGCGCAACCCGCAGTGGATCGTCATCATCGACTACGGCCAGCCCCATGCCCAGGGCAAGATCGACTTCCTGCTGGCCAAGCCCGAGCTGGCCGGCGTCGATGCCATTCGCGAAAAGCGGTTTTTCGTCATGACCTATGCCGAGGCCACGCCCGGCCCGCGCAATATTGCGCGGACCCGCGCCCTGGCGCAGGCCCTGCACCCCGACCGCATGCCGGCGCCCAGCCATGCGGCCAACTGACTCCCGCTGGCCCAGGCGCCCGGGCGCCGCCCGCCTCTGGTGCCTGCTGCTGTTCGCGGCCCTGTTGCTGGTGATGACGCTGGCCATCACTTGGGGACCAGTGGACATGCCTGCCGGCACGGTCTGGCGCATTGCCTGGAGCCGGCTGCTGCAGGTGCTGGGCATGCAATCGCCGCCGCTGGAGGGCATCACGCCGCAGCACCAGCAGATCGTCTGGCTGATCCGCATGCCGCGCGTGCTGCTGGCGGCCCTGGTGGGCGCGGGGCTTGCCGTGGTGGGCACCATCATGCAGGCCATGGTGCGCAATCCGCTGGCCGATCCCTATCTGTTGGGCGTGTCCTCGGGTGCGTCGGTGGGCGCCGTGGCCGTGCTGGCCTTCGGTGCGCTGGCCTCGGCCGGCATGTACGCCCTCACGGCCGGGGCCTTTGCAGGGGCGCTGGCGGCCACCGTCGCCGTCTACCTGCTGGCGCGCTCCCAGGGCCGCATCCATGCCACGCGGCTGATCCTGGGTGGCGTGGCCATCGGCTATGTGCTGGCGGGCGTGACCAGCCTGATCACCCTGTCATCGGGCCAGCGCGACCTGGCCAATGCCCTGCTGACCTGGACGCTGGGCAACCTGGCCGGCACGCAGTGGGAGGAACTGGGCATTCCCGCCGCCGTGCTGGCTGCGGGAATGCTCTGGCTGGGGCTGCAGACGCGCCCGCTCAACGCCCTGCTGGCCGGTGACGAGGCCGCCGCCACGCTGGGCGTGGACACGGCACGGCTGCGGCGCGCACTGTTCCTGGCGGTGTCGCTGCTCACGGGCACCATGGTGGCGGTCAGCGGCGCCATCGGCTTTGTGGGGCTGATCGTGCCGCACGCCGCGCGCATGCTGGTGGGCACGGACCACCGGCGCGTGCTGCCCGTGGCCGCCCTGGCCGGCGCCCTGCTGCTGGTGCTGGTGGATCTTGTCGCGCGCACGGCCTTTGCGCCCATGGAACTGCCCGTGGGCGTGATCACCTCGCTGATCGGCGGACCCTTCTTCGTCTGGATGCTGGTGCGCCAGCCGGTGCAGGGAGGGCGCGGCCCATGAAGCTGCAAGCCCAGGACCTGTGCTGGAGTGCCGATGCCCGGCGCATCGTGGACCAGGCCAGCCTCGCCCTGCACAGCGGCGAATGCGTGGGGCTCATCGGCCCCAACGGCAGCGGCAAATCCACCCTGCTGCGCATGCTCTACCGAGTGTTGCGGCCCGACGCAGGCTGCGTGCTGCTGAACCAGCGCGACATCCGGGACATGACGGCCCGCGAGTTCGCGGCCCAGGTCTCGGTCCTGGCGCAGGAGGCGCCGCAGAGCTTTGACTTCACCGTGCGCGAAGCCGTGATGATGGGCCGCATCCCCCACCAGTCCCCCTGGGCGGGCGACAGCGCCGAGGACCTCGCCTGCATGCGCCAGGCGCTGGCCCAGGTGAATGCCTTGGCGCTGGAGGCGCGTCGCTTCTCCAGCCTTTCCGGCGGCGAAAAGCAGCGCGTGCTCGTGGCCCGCGCGCTGGCCCAGCAGCCACGGCTGATGCTGCTGGACGAGCCCACCAACCACCTGGACATACGCCATCAGCTGGAGTTGATGTCACTGGTCCGGCGCCTGCAGATCAGCAGCATCGTCGCCCTGCACGACCTCAACATCGCCGCCCACTACTGCGACCGTCTCTATCTCATGGAACAAGGCCGCATCGTTGCCCATGGCACACCGGCCCAGGTACTGACCCCGGCCACCATCGGCCAGGTCTACGGCGTGGCTGCCGAGGTGGACATCCATGCCGCCACCGGCCGGCTGCGCATCAGCTTCATTCCCGATGAACTCCTCTGAAACATCAATCCCGCCCGGGCCCGACGCCGTGATCGTGCTGGGCCGCGGCGGCACGGGCGCAGCATCGCGCCAAAGCCTGATCGAACTGGCCGATGCCTTGCGCCAGACGCTGGAGCCGGCCTGCAAGGTCGTCACATCGTTCGTGGACAAGGCCGCACCCTCGCTGCCCGAGGCGCTGCAGCAATGCCTGCCGGCGCGCTCCATCGTCGTGCTGCCCCTGTTCTCGCCCGACGAGCCTGCCCTGCTGCGCTGGCTGCACAAGCTGGCCATGCGCTGGCGCTCGCAGTTGCCGGACCAGGGCGTGCAGGTGCGGTTTGCCGACCATCTGCTGGGCGCTGCCGCCATGCCCGCGCTGCTGCTGCCGCAGATCAGGCAAGCCCTGCAGACCCCGGATGTGGCCGAAACCGCAGGCGACCAATGGCAGCACGATCCCCAGGCCTGGTCCCAGGTGCCGGACCACCAGCACCATGCCCTGGTCTGCACGGGACCGCGCTGCACGGCACTGGGCGCCGTGGCCGTCTGGCAAAGCCTGGGCGAGGCAGTGCAGGCCAGCAGCGAACTGCGTGCCAGGCTGCGCCTGCTGCAGACCAGCTGCCAGTACCCCTGCAACCATGGCCCGCTGGCCATCGTCTATCCGGACGGCGTCTGGTACGGGCGGCTGACAGTCGGGAATGCGGCCCAGGTGGTGGAGGCCCATGTGCTCTCACGGCAGGTTTGTGCGGAGCACCACGTGCACGGGCCTGTGGAGCTGGGAAAGCGGGCTTCGTGATGTCTCAGGGCTGTGCCGCCTCCAGCTCGGCCAGCCTCACCGCCACAAAATCCCGCAACGCACGCACCAGCGGCGTGAACTGCCTGCGGCTGGGGGCGACCAGGAACAGCGGCACGCACTCGGTCGTCCAGTCGGTGCACAGCGCAAGAAGGCGGCCCCGGGCCAGGTCCTCGGCCACGTCGAAATACGACTTGTAGGCAATCCCCCGCCCGGCCACGGCCCAGCGCCGCACGGCATCTCCGTCATTGGCCACATTGCGGCCGCGCACCCGCACATGGACGGGCTCAGGTACGGCAGCCCCCTGCCCTGCCGGCCAGAAGGTCCAGCGGTCGTGCACTTCCTCGCCCAGCATGAAGCACAGGCAGTCATGTCCGGCCAGGTCGTGGGGGGTGGCGGGGGCGCCACGCTGCTGCAGATAGGAGGGCGCGGCGCAGAGCACGCGGCGGTGCGTGTCCGACAGCGGCAAGGCCACCAGGCTGGAATCCTGCGGCCTGCCATAGCGAAATGCCGCGTCCACAGGCTCGCTGTAGACATTGGCCGCGCGGTCGGACAGGTGCAGGCGCAGATCCACGCCTGCGTGCTGGCTCTGGAACTCGTCCAGCCAGGGCATGAGCACGTTGCGGCCCAGGTCGGAGGGGGCGGCCAGTTGCAGCGTGCCGCGCAAAGCGGCCTGGCCGCCAGCCAACTGGTCGCGCACCTGGCGCAGGCCGGCCAGCGCGGGGCGGCAGTGCTCCAGAAACAGCTCGCCCTCCTGCGTGAGCCGCAGGCTGCGCGTGGAGCGCACGAACAGGGTCACGCCCAGCTCTGCCTCCAGCCGCTTGAGCGCTGCGCTGGCCGCAGCCGGGGTCAGGTCCAGGGCACGCGCCGTGGCCGAGAGGCTGCCGCTGTCTGCGGTGCGCACGAAGATATCCAGGTCTTGCAGGCTTTTCATGGGCATTCGCCAGGCTTTGATTTTCAAAAACTATTTGAAGCTTAGTCCAACGAGAAAGCCATTTGTCGCGCTTGCGCCAACTGGGCGCAGGGCCTGGGATGGAAGCCGGCTTCCATCCTTTGGCAGCGGATCTTGGCGCCGCGGCAACCGTAGTATGGTTGCCGCCATGCAGCTCAAACATTTCGCCGGTGCCCTGGCTGGCAGCCTTGTGTTCGCCACAGCCACGGCAGGGGTCACCGCAGCCAAGACCCCCTCCTATCCCGATGCCGATGCCAGCGACCCCGCAAAGCTGGGCTGGATGGTGGGCTCGCCGCCACCGCCGGACCGCATGCTGCGCTTCGACGACGGCTCCTATTTCCAGTTTCCCGCCATGCGCTGGAGCGTCTCGCACTTTCGCCAGCTCATGCCCACGGTGAATGTGTCACGCGGCCTGGCGCCTGCAGCGCCGCTGGCCCAGGCGTTGCGCGACGACATCGACGAGTTGCGCTTCACGCCATTGGGTGCCAGCCAGCCCATGACCTGGCGCGATTCGCTCAAGGCCAACTACACCGACGGCATCGTGGTGCTGCACAAGGGCCGCGTGATCTATGAGCGCTACTTCGGCGTGCTCAAACCCGAAGGCCAGCACGGCGCCATGTCGGTGACCAAGTCCTTCGTCGGAACGCTGGCGGCCATGCTGGCTGCCGAGGGGCAGCTCGACCCCTCGCGCCGCGTGTCGGAGTACGTGCCCGAGCTGGCGGCCTCGGCCTTCGGCAATGCCACGGTGCGCCAACTCATGGACATGACCACGGGCATACGCTTCAGCGAAGACTATGCGGACCCCCAGGCCGAGGTCTGGGCGCACGCGGCAGCGGGCAACCCGCTGCCCAAGGCCAAGGACTACACCGGGCCGCGCAGCTACTACGAATTCCTGCAGACCGTGAAGCCCGAAGGCGTGCACGGCAAGGCCTTCGGCTACCGCACGGCCAACACCGATGCGCTGGGCTGGGTGCTGGCGCGCGTGAGCGGCCAATCGGTGGCCGATCTGCTGTCCGAGCGCATCTGGAGCCGCCTGGGCGCCGAGCAGGATGCCTACATGTCGGTGGACTCCACGGGCACGCCCTTTGCAGGCGGCGGCCTGAACCTGGGCCTGCGGGACCTGGCGCGCTTTGGCGAGATGCTGCGCAACCGGGGCCAGTTCAACGGCCAGCAGATCGTTCCCGCAGCCGCCGTGGACGATATCCGCCGGGGCGGCGATGCGGCGGCCTTTGCCAAGGCCGGCTACAAGCTGCTGCCGGGCTGGACCTACCGCAACATGTGGTGGGTCACGCACAACGCCCATGGCGCCTTCGCGGCGCGCGGCGTGCATGGCCAGACCGTCTACATCGATCCCAAGGCACAGATGGTGATTGCGCGCTTTGCCTCCCATCCGGTGGCTGGCAATGCGGCCAATGACCCGACCTCGCTGCCAGCCTATGAGGCCCTGGGCAGGCTGCTGGCGGGGGAGCGCTGAAGGGGAGCGAATTTCCCGCATAGGCTTCGGCGGCCAGGGGGCACCGCCTGCAAGAACGCGTATTGTCAAGAAAATTTGCTAACGTATGTAGCATCTTCTTGCAATAAGTAATTCTTCTATGTTCCAGTCCCTGCGTGCGCGACTCATCGCGCTCAGCGTGGCCATCGTCACCGTGGCCATGCTGGCCCTGGCCATTGCCAACTTCCTCACGGTGCAGCGCCATGTGCTGTCCACCCTCGACGACCAGAGCCGCCAGCTCGTGAACGCCCAGGCCCAGGTTCTGGGCGAATGGGTGGCGACCAAGCGCCTGCTGACCCATACCCTGGCGCAGGCGGTCGATACGCCGGACCCGCGTGCCGTGGTCCAGGCGCTGCGCGACGGCGGCGGCTTCTCGGATGCCTACTTCGGCTACACCGACAAGCGCATGTTCTTCCTCAACGAGATGGCTGCCGACTACGACGTGACGGCCCGCCCCTGGTTCAGGCAGGCGTTGAAGGAAGGCCGCCCCATCGTGACGGCGCCCTATCTGTTTGTCTCTCCACCCGAAGTGGGCGTGACCTTTGCCGAGCCCGTGGGCCCGGCCGGCAATCCCGTCGCCGTGGTCGGCACCGACGTGCTGCTTACCACCGTGGTGCGCACCGTGGGCGCCATCCGGCCCACGCCGGGCAGCTTTGCCTTCTTGGTGGATGAGGCGGGCGCCATCGTCACCCATCCCGATCCGGCACTCACGCTCAAGCCCGTCTCCGCGCTCTCGCCCCAGTTGGGTGCCGACGCCATCCAGGCCCTGCCCAAGGCGGACTCCGGCATGCGCACGCCCGTCGGCGGCAAGGACTTCCTGCTCTACGGCCAGGGCGTGCCCGGCACGGACTGGCAACTGGTGGTGGCCGTGCAGCGCGACGAGGCGCTGTCCGCGCTGGGTTCGCTGCTCAAGGTGTCGGGCGCCATCGTTGCCATTTCGCTGATCCTGGCGATTGCGCTGCTGGGCGTCGTCATTGCCCGCGTCACGCGCCGGCTGGCCGTGGTGCGCGATGCGCTGGAAGACATCGCCTCGGGTGACGGCGATCTCACGCGCCGCCTGTCGGTGCAAGGCAATGACGAACTGACGCAGATCGCACGCGCGTTCAACCACTTCACCGACAAGATCGCCTCGGTGCTGGTGCGCATCCGGGAATCGTCCGAGACCGTGCGCCATGCCTCCACCGAAATCGCCAGCGGCAACCAGGACCTGTCGGCACGCACCGAGCAGCAGGCCAGCTCGCTGGAGGAAACGGCTGCCGCCATGGAGCAGCTCACGGCCACCGTGCAGCACAACGCCGAGAATGCGCGCCAGGCGCGGCAACTGGCCAGCAGCGCCTCCGACATCGCCACGCATGGCGGCACGGTCGTGGACGAGGTGGTGCGCACCATGGGCGGCATCGAACAATCCTCGCACCGCATTGCCGACATCATTGGCGTGATCGACTCCATCGCGTTCCAGACCAATATCCTCGCGCTCAACGCCGCTGTGGAAGCAGCCCGTGCCGGTGAGCAGGGCCGCGGCTTTGCCGTGGTGGCCTCTGAAGTGCGCACGCTGGCCCAGCGCAGCGCCACGGCCGCCAAGGAAATCAAGGCGCTGATCGATGACTCCGTGGGCCAGGTCGATGCCGGCAGCCGGCTGGTGCAGGACGCAGGCGCCACCATGGGCAAGGTGGTGGAAAGCGTGCAGCGCGTGACCGCCATCGTCACCGAGATCAGCAATGCCAGCCAGGAACAGAGCACGGGCATTGCCGAGATCGGGACCGCCGTCAGCCAGATGGACCAGTCCACCCAGCAGAACGCGGCCCTGGTCGAAGAGGCCACGGCCGCCGCCCAGTCGCTGCAGCAGCAGGCCGCGCAGCTGGCGGATGTGGTGGCGGGGTTCCGGCTCCAGTCCTGACCGGGCCCAGCCAGGGGCGCAGGCCCTGACTGCTAGCCCCGCCTGTCCTTGAGGCGCGTCATGGAGCGGCGCGCCGCAGACAGGCTTGCGCGCCGGCCCATGGGCAGTCCAGCACCCGCCTCGGGCATGGCCGCACCGGCCAATCGCTGCTGCGCCTGCAGCAGGCTGCGAAGGTCCGCTGCCCGCTCCTGCGCCAGGGCGGCCGCATTCTGGGCGGTCTGCAGCTGGGAGTGCAGGCTCAGCTGCTCCTCCTCGCTCTTTTCATAGCGGCTTTGCAGCTCTGCAAGGCGGGTCGCTGCCTTGCGCTCCTGCTCGGTGGCGGCCTTGCGCGCGGCCGCCAGTTCCTGCCGCGCACGATCCACCTCATTGAGCATGTGGCGCTCATTGCCCGCGTACTGCTCGGCCATGCGCTGGCGCTCCAGCGCGGCGGACTGCATTTCCTCGCCATGCTTTTGCTGCAGCGCCTCGCGCTGGCGGGCGGCTTCGGCCAGCGCATCGCGCATTTCTTCCAGGCGTTCGTCGCGGTCCTGCAGCTGCTGCTGCATTTCATCCAGCCGGCGCGACAAGTCCTGCGACTGGGCCTGGGCCACTTGCAGGGCCTGGTCCATGGCCTCTTTCTGCGCTTGCATGGACGCCTCGCGCCGCGCCATTTGCTCCTGCTGCTCCTGCAGCTCGGCCTGCGTGGCCTGTGCCGCTTCCTCCCGGGATTGCAGGGCGGCGCGGGCAGCCTCCATGGCCTCTTCCTGGGCGGCGTCCCACAGCTGCTGCGCCAGGCGCTGAACGGGATCGGGCACCGACGACGGCAGCAGCTCGCCCTGCCCTGCCGCCACGCCCAGGCGCTGGCCCAGCGTGGCAAACCAGGTCTCCAGCATGGGGCTGACGGTATTCGGCGAGCCCCGGCCAATGTGCTGGCGCACGCGCTCGATGGTCGGCCGCAGGCCCTGGGCGATCAAGGCGTCTGCCGCAGCCCAGACATCGGCTTCCTGCACGCCACGGGTGGATGTTTTCTGCATATCGTGAACTATTTCCAAGATTACCAACGATAAGAGGTTGTTATCGTGAGTTATTTTAACTTTTTGTAATACATCATATGTTAGATGTATTAAATATTACATATGAAATTTTCATACAGTATGGATGCGCACATTACACGGATTTGTGGCGCAAAAAGGCCGCTCATGGTCGCTGGAAAGTGAACTTTGCGTCGTGCCGATCGCTGCAGGCCCGCAAGGGATTGCCCGGGCGGCGTCGGGCGACAATCCATGGATGCGCACCGGCCCTTTTTCGCTGACCTCCCGACCTCAGCCCCTGGACGACATCCAGGAAGGCAACGCCCTGCCGTCCGCCGGCCTGGAGCCTGCCGCCCGGCAGGCCGTGCGCGAGCTGATGCACGAGGGCGAATCCGCCAACACCAGAAACAGCTACCAAAGCGCCATGCGCTACTGGTCCGCCTGGCATGCGCTGCGGTTTGACCGGCAGATGCAGCTGCCGCTGGATGTGCCCTGCGTGCTGCAATTCATCATTGACCATGCCCAGCGGCAGACCGGCGCGGGCCTGGCCAGTGAAATGCCGATGCACATCGACCGCGCCCTGGTCGAGGCCGGATACAAGGCCCGCGAAGGCCCCCTGTCGCACAACACGCTGGTGCACCGCATGGCGGTGCTGTCCAAGGCCCATCAGGTGCATGGACTGGCCAACCCCTGCCAGGACGGTGCCGTGCGCGAGCTGATGTCGCGCACGCGCAAGGCCTATGCGCGGCGCGGTGAAGGCCCCGCCAAGAAGGATGCGCTGACGCGCGACTTGCTGGAGCAATTGCTGGACACCTGTGACGACAGCCTGCGCGGCCGCCGCGACCGCGCCCTGCTGCTGTTCGCCTGGTCCAGCGGCGGGCGCCGCCGCTCGGAGGTGGCCGGGGCCGACATGCGCCACCTGCGGGCCGTGGGGCCGCAGGAATTCATCTACACGCTGGCCCACTCCAAGACCAACCAGTCCGGACGGGACGCGCCCGAGAACCACAAGCCCGTCACCGGGCGCGCGGCCCAGGCGCTGGCCGATTGGCTGCGTGCCGCCGCCATACAGGAAGGGCCGATCTTCCGGCGCATCCGCAAGGGCGGCCATGTGGGCGAGCCCCTGTCGCCAGCGGCCGTGCGCGACATCGTGAAGCAGCGCTGTGCGCTGGCGGGCGTGGAGGGAGATTTCTCGGCGCATTCCCTGCGCTCGGGCTTTGTGACCGAGGCCGGGCGCCAGAACGTGCCCCTGCCCGACACCATGGCGCTGACGGGGCACAGCAGCGTCAATACGGTGCTGGGCTATTTCCGTGCGGATTCCGCGTTGAGCAACCGTGCGGCCCGGCTGCTCGATGCCGGCGACGACGACGCGGCCGCCGCCGCGCAAGGCAGCGGCGGACCGCAGCGCTGAGGTGCCGGCTCAAAAGAGCTCAAAAGCCCCAAAAAGCCCCAAGGCTCACTCCTGTACCGAGGTCCGCGTGCCGCTCAGGCCCAGCTTGCGCAGCAGCGTGGTGTCGGCCTCCACATCGGGGTTGCCGGTCACCAGCAGCTTGTCCCCGTAGAAGATGGAATTGGCGCCGGCCATGAAGCACAGGGCCTGCACGGCGTCGCCCAGTTGCTGCCGGCCCGCCGACAGGCGCACGCGCGCCGTGGGCATGGTGATGCGCGCCACCGCGATCACGCGCACGAAGTCCAGCGGATCGACAGGCTCGCTGTCCGCCAGCGGCGTGCCGGGCACGCGCACCAGGCTGTTGATGGGCACCGACTCGGGATGCGGATTGAGATTGGCCAGCTGGGCGATCAGGCCCGCGCGGTGCACGGGCGCCTCGCCCATGCCGATGATGCCGCCGCAGCACACGCTGATGCCTGCGCCGCGCACGGCCTTGAGCGTGTCCAGGCGGTCCTGGTACTGGCGCGTGCTGACCACGTCCTGGTAGTACTCGGGCGCCGTGTCCAGGTTGTGGTTGTAGTAGTCCAGGCCCGCTTCGCGCAGCGACTGCGCCTGGTGGGGCTGGAGCATGCCCAGCGTGGCGCAGGTCTGCATGCCCAGGCCCTTCACGGCGCCGATCAGCTCGTTCATCTTCTCGATGTCGCGGTCCTTGGGCGCGCGCCAGGCTGCGCCCATGCAAAAGCGCGTAGCGCCCGCGTCCTTGGCCGCCTGGGCGGCGCGCGTGACTTCGTCCACGCTCATGAGCTTTTCTGCCTTGACGCCGGTGTCGAACTCGGCCGCCTGCGGGCAGTAGCCGCAGTTCTCGGGGCAGCCTCCGGTCTTGACCGACAGCAGCGTGGCCAGTTCGATATCGCCCGCAGGCCAGTGCTCGCGGTGCACGCTCTGGGCCTGGAACATCAGGTCCATGAAGGGCTTGTCCAGCAGTTCCTGGATGGCCTGCACGCTCCAGGCGCCTTCAAACGGCAGCGTGTCGCTTTTGGAGGGGCGTGCATGCCATTGCAGGGGGCTGCCGGCCGCAGGCTGTGCGGAGGTGGCGGAAGTCGTCGGGGTGGTGCTGCAGGCGGTCATCAAAAACTCCTCTGTGGGTCTGCTTTTTTCATTCTGATGAGCAAAAAAAGCCTTGGGAATGAAAAAGCCGGCTCCTTGGCAAAAATAGTTGCCCCATTTTCATGGCCTGCAAAAAAAGCGAACTTCGCTTATTTTTGAGCGATGTTGGGCATGTTTTGGCAGAAGTTCTTCTCGGTGACTTCTTCTTGCCGCAAGCACGCGGCCATTGGCGGTCAACATCGCTCAATTGTCCGATGAGCGCTTCAAAAGATGCGTGGACAGGCGCGGCAACGGATTCCCAATACCTGCCAGATGCCTCTCCAAAACGACCACAATGGGTGCCCTCCGTCGTCGCCACAGCGGCTTTCAGCCCTGCCGGCCTGCGGCTGAACCCGTTTCTCTCTGCTTTCGCCGCTTTTGCTCAGATTTCCCTCACATGTCCCTGCGCTCCCTGGAATTTCCTACCGAACACGGCAAGCCGCTGCTGCTCTCGCGCGAGCAGCAGGCCATCCTGGCGCATGAGGGGCGTTCGGCCATCGTGGCTGCGCTGGCGGGAGTGGGCAAGACCACGACGCTGGCCTGCAAGGTGGTCCAGGCCTGCCGCAGCGGCCAGGCGCAGCGCATTCTGGTGCTGGCGTATTCGCGCTCCGGCGTGGCGGCCTTCCATCACCGGCTGCAGCAACTGGTGCGCGAGGTGCCGCCCCAGGTGCAGATCACCACGGTGGAGCGCTGGGCGGCCCAGCAGATCCGCCGCCGCGACCCGGCGGCCCGCTTTCTGGCCGACCGCGTGGCACTGCAGGCCCGTGTGCGCGAGGCACATGCCGCGCTGTGCGAGCGGCTGGCCTGGCAGCCCGACCCTTTGTTCGAGCAGCCCGGCGATCTGGATCTGGACGCCTTCTGGGACTTCAACCTCGGCGCCAAGAAGTCGTTGCTGCCCCAGCGCCTGGCCGAGGAAGGCATGGGACTGGCGAGTTTCTGCGAGGAGTATTTGCTCGACTACCGCCTGGCTTGCCTGTTCTTCGAGTACGAGCGCCGCCGCATCGATCACTGCGGCGACCCGCTGTACTACGCCGAAGGCGACTGCAGCCATGCACTGGCCAGCGACGCCCTGCAGGGCCAGGCGCTGGACCTGCCGCGCTACGACCTGGTGGTGTTCGACGAGATGCATGACCTGGACCCGGCCTCGCTGCAGGTGCTGCGCGCCCTGGTCGGAACCAGCGGCTGCGCCTTTCTGGGCGCAGGCGACTTCAACCAGCACATCGAGGCACAGGCCTGGTCCGTGTTCCGCGACAAGCTCCACCAGCTCGATGATTTCCTGCCTCAGGCCACGGCCACGCTGGCGCTGAACCAGTCGCGGCGCTTCGGCCCCCAAGTGGCCAAGGCCGTCAATGCGCTGTTCAATGTGGGCCTGACAGCGGCGCCCACGCGCTTCAGCACCGTGCAGCAACTGCAGCACGCCGATGACAGCCAGTGCATTGACCAGCTGCTGCAGATCCAGGCCGGTCTGGCGCGCGGCACGCCAACGGCGGCGCCGGGTGAGCCCCCGTCGCCCGGCGCGCGCAATCCCTCGCTGACCGTGATCCTGCGCCACGAGCAGGACGCCTGCGCGCTGGAATGGGCCATCCACCGCGCCGGCAAGTCCGCCAGCTTCTACGGCTTCAAGCGTTTTTACCTGCAGCGCGAGATTGCCCTGCTGCTGGGCCTTTGCTATGCACATGGCATGCAGGCGCTGTCCTGGAAGGCCGAGACCAGCGTGCTGGGCAGCGAGATCCTGGCGGCCTTCGTGGAAGGTGCGCTGTTCTACGGCAAGGGCAGCGTGGCTGGCGGTGACATGGCCGATCCATCCAGCCGCCACACGCTGGCCCAGCGCATGGCAGGCGAGATGCTGCACAACCCGCAGATCATCTGGCGCTTCCTGAGCGACCAATCGAGCCTGCAGGGCGGACAACGCAACTTCCAGGCCTTTGGCAGCTTCTTGCAACTGCCTCTGGCGCTTCAGTCAGACGCACGCAGCCTGCTGGAGCAGGCCGATGTCTGGGGGCTGTTTGCCGGCGTGGCCCTGTCGCAGGCCCAGACGGCGGCCTTGCGTCAGCGCGTGAAGGCTTTCATGGATTCGGTGGCGGGCATGACCGTGCCCGACATGCTGGCTCAGGTGGCGGCCATGGCCACGCGCTTCGAGCGTGCCGTGCGGGCCGAGCGCGGATTCGACTTCCATCTCAGCACCATCGAGGAAGCCAAGGGCAAGGAGTACGACCACGTCGCCCTGCCCTTCATGGAGCCTGGCCGCTTTCCGGCGACGGCCCCGCACGCGCTGGCCTTTCTGGAGCGCAACCGCCTGTACGTGGCCATGACGCGCGCCAGAAAAAAGCTGTGGCTGCTGGAACATGTCCAGCGGCGCGTACAGCCTTTTGCCTGAGGCGCCTCAGCCCAGCGCGGCGATCACCTCGGCCGGCGCCTGCACCAGCTCGATCAGAACGCCCTCGCCGGCAATCGGGAACTCGTCATTGCTCTTGGGGTGCAGAAAGCAGATGTCGTAGCCGGCAGCGCCCTTGCGAATGCCGCCGGGCGCAAAGCGCACGCCCTGCTCCGTCAGCCACTGCACGGCCAGCGGCAGGTCGTCGATCCACAGGCCGATATGGTTCAGCGGCGTGGTGTGGACGGCAGGCTTCTTGTCGATGTCCAGCGGCTGCATGATGTCCACCTCGACCTTGTGCGCGCCCTGGCCCATGGCCAGGATGTCCTCGTCCACATTCTCGCGCTCGCTCTGGAAGGTGCCGGTCTGGGTCAGCCCCAGCATGTCCACCCACAGGCGCTTCATGCGCTGCTTGTCGGTGCCGCCGATGGCCACCTGCTGTATGCCCAGAACCCGGAAAGGACGCTGTTCGCTTGCCACTGTCTCGCTCCTGTTGATGTATGAAGAATCACATTGTGGAGGCAAACCGGGGCACGCAAGGCGCAGCGGGCAATGCCGCCATGGGGCTCAGAACTCCCCCAGCACCCAGCCGCTGATCACCGCAAAGTACTCGCGCAGCCAGGCGTTGGCGCGGATCGTCACGGGCGTGGGCGCGCCCACGGTGAAGGCCTGGCCGTAGCCGCTGCGCTCGGCAATCCAGCCCGCGCGCAGCGTGTGGAAATCGCTGGTGACGATGGCAATCGCCGCGTCCGGGGCCACGCCGCGCTCCTGCAGCAGGGGCAGGCTCCACGCCAGGTTCAGCGCCGTGCTGGTACTGCGCTGCTCCATCAGCAGGCGTTCTGGCGCAATGCCGTGGCGTTGCTGCAGATAGCGCGCCATGACGGCGCCCTCGCTCTCGCTTTCCCCAAAGTCCACGCCGCCGCTGGTGACCACCAGCGCCTTGGGCTGGCTTGCAGCCAGTTCGGCGGCGCGGTCCAGCCGCTGGGCCAGCGTCAGCGACGGTTGTCCCTCACGCGTGGCGCTGCCCAGCACCACGATGGCCTGCACCGGCTGGTCAGGGGCCAGCCGGGAAGAAGCAGACAGCAGATGTGCCCAGAACAGCAGCAGGCTGGCCAGCCACATCGCCAACGCCGCCCAGCCCAGCCACCAGGCGCGCCGCAGCCAGGCACTGGCACGCAGCCTGCGCGCAATGGCCGCGCGCCAGAAGCTGCACGCCATGAACAGCAGGCCCAGCACCGCTGGCAGCGTCACGCCCAGATTGAACATGCCGCGCGCCATCAGCACCACGGCATCGCCCAGCAGCACGGCGCCAGTGATCAGGCCCAGCCACTGCAAGGACCCCAGCCGCCGAATGCCCGCGACGGCGTTGCGGCCGGGCACTGGCCCGGGCGCGGCAGAGAGCTTGTGCAACAAGCGTCCTCAGTTCCAGCGCTGGTTGGGGCCGCCGGCGCAGGACCACACGATGACGGGCTGGCCCGGCCGGGCATTGCCGCCTTCGATGTCCAGGCACTTGTTGGCAAAGCGGCTGCGGATCTGTCCACGGCTCCAGTCCCATTTCTGGTTGGGCTGGTTGCGGCATTGCCAGGCAATCACGCGCGCGCCATTGCGCGTGCTTCCGTCGGCGACGTCCAGGCACAGGTCGCCCACGCGCATCTCGCCATCACGCGTCAGCGTGAAACGCTGGTTTTCACCGCCGCTGCAGTGATACACGATGAGGCCGTTGCCCGGGCGCAGGCCGCCCGACACATCCAGGCACAGGCCGTTCTGGCCCCGCACCTCCCGTCCTCCCCACGACGGGTAGCCGGGCTGCTGGCCCGGGTAGCCCGGATAGTGGTCATCGTTCCATTGCTCGTCGCGTTCACGTTCGCGGTCCTTGTCGCGCTTGTTCGCCAAAATGGCGGCGCCGGCAATGGCTGCCACGGCGGCACCGGCGATCCATGCGCCCGTGTTGTCGCTTCCGCCTTCCTGGCCCTGCGCGCCCTGGGGCAGGCCGGTCAGGATGCGGAAACGCCCGCCGCAGCCACCCTTGACCCACATCTCCCGGCGGCCCAGGTCATAGCCCCAGTTTTGGTTGTAGCTGCAGTTGCCCGCCAAGGTCTCGACCAGTTGGACCTGCTGCGCGTCGTCGGGCAGGCTGTAGGTCTGGTAGCGGCCATTGGACATGAGCTGCACCGTCTCTTCGCCTGCATGCGCAGGCAAAACCGGCAGGATGAAGCTGCTGGCCAGCAGGACGGAAATGCATTTATTGATTTGCATGGGATTTCTCGGGCTGCGTTGATCTGAGGGGCGGCTACGCGCAGCAACCGGCCTTTTCTTTCAGGCCAAGAATGCAGCCACCGCCTCTTTCCAGGCTGCGGAGTTTAGCCAAGCAATTTGTAGGATTGCGCCAGATTCTGGCAAGGCTGGCTCAAATCATTGCCTGTTGAATCCCGCCACCCCCGCCCGAAACTCCCCACTCCCATACACCGCCGACACCAGATCCTCATCATCCAGCCGCTGCTCCACGACGATGCGCCTCAGGCTTTCCTTGACTGCTGACTGGGTGGTTGCCGACAAGGCCATGAGCTGCTCGGCCAGCGCCTGTGCCTGGGCTTGCAATTGATCTGCCGGCACCACCGTATGCACGAAACCGCAGGCCTCGGCCTGCTCGGCTGACAGGTAGTCCGCCAGCAGCAGCATGCGCTTGACGCGCGGCACGCCCAAGCTGGCCACCAGGCGAGCGATGTTGCGTGACGACAGCGTGTTGGACAGCGTCTTGGCAATCGGCGCGCCGAAGCGCGAGCCGGTGCTGCAGATGCGAAAGTCGCATGCCGTGGCCAGGGCCAGGCCGCCGCCGACGGCCCAGCCGTCGATGACGGCGATGGTGGGCACGGCGATGCGCTCCACGGCGTCGATCACGCGCTCCACGAAGGCTTCATAGGCAATGCCTTGCTGGCCGTCATGGAAGTCCTTGAAGTAGGCGATGTCAGTGCCCGAGATGAAGGATTTGCCGCCCGCGCCGCGCAGCATCACGCAGCGGATGGCCGGGTCGGCCTGGCAGCGCTCCAGGGCCGTGAGCAAGGCCTCGTACATGGGCATGCTCATGGCGTTGTGGCGTTCGGGGCGGTCGATGAGGATCTCGGCCGCGCCCCCGGCGTGAACGGTCAGTGCCACGGATTCATGCAGGGCGGTGCTCATGCGGCGGCCTTCAGTGCCTGGAGTTCGGCCATGATTTCCGCGTTGTGCTCGCCCAGCAGCGGCGGATGGCGGCGCACCTGCTGGGGCGTGCCGAGCATCTTGACGGGAAAGCCGATGTTCTTGACCTTGCCCTCGATGGGGTGGTCGATCTCCATGCACATGCCGCGGTGCCGGCCATGCTCGCCCTCGAAGGCTTGCGGATAGGTGAGCAGCGGGCCGGCGGGAATTCCGGCCTCCAGCATGCGGTCCACCCAGTCGGCGCTGTCGTGGTGGGCCAATTCCGCTTCCAGCTCGCCTATCAGTGCCTCGCGGTGCTTCAGGCGCAGCGCCACGGTGGCGTAGTCGGGGTGCTCGAGCAGATCGGGGCGCTCGATCAGCGCGCACAGCCTGGCCCAGAGTTTCTGGTTGGTGGCGCCCATGACGAAGTAGCCGTCGCGCGCCTTCACGGCCTGGTAGGGGGCGCTCATCTTGTTGCTGGTGCCCAGCGGCGCGGGCGGCACGCCGGTGCCCCAGTATTCGGACATGTCCCAGATCGAGAAAGCCATGGCCGAGTCGAACAGCGAGGCGTCTATGTGCTGGCCCTGCCCTGTCTTCTGCGCGCCGATGTAGGCGGCCAGCAGTCCGTAGGTGGCGAACAGTGCGCAACCGATGTCGGCCACGGGCACGCCGGCCTTGACGGGTTTCTCTCCCTTGTAGCCGGTGACGCTCATCACGCCCGACATGGCCTGGGCCATGAGGTCGAACCCCGGCCGCTGGGCCCAGGGCCCGCTTTGGCCGAAGCCCGAGATGCTGACATAGACGATGCGCGGATTGATGCGGCGAATGCTTTCGTAGTCGATCTTCAGGCGCTGGACAACGCCGGGGCGGTAGTTCTCGACGATGACATCAGCTGTCGTGGCCAATTGGTAGAAGGCCTCACGCCCCTCCTCGCTCTTGAGGTCCAGCGTCAGCGACCGCTTGTTGCGGTTCATGTTCAGAAAGCCCATGCTGTCCGGGCCCTTCATCTTGAAGCCCATGGCGCCGCGCGTCTGGTCGCCGGTGCCCGGAGGCTCGACCTTGATGACATCGGCGCCCAGGTCGGCCAGCAGCATGCAGGCAAAGGGCCCGGCCATGACCTGGCTGACGTCAAGCACGCGTATGCCTTGCAGGGGCAGTTGTTGCGGGTTGGATTGGGGATTGCTCATGCCGGGTCCTCAGCTTTCTTCGGTCACTTTTGCGGCGCGCACCACGTCGCCCCACTTCTTGTATTCGGCAGCCATGAAGGCCGCGAACTTGTCCACGGAGCCGCCGCCGTCCTCCACGCCGTATCCGTCGAAGCGGCTGACCACGTCGGGCATGGCCAGCACGCGGTTGATGTCGGCATTGATGCGCTGGGCCAGTTCCCTGGACATGTCGCGCGGGCCGACGACGCCGTACCAGCTCGATGCGTCAAAGCCCTTGAAGCCCTGCTCGTCCATGGTGGGCATGGCCGGGAATCCCTTGGCACGGTTCACGCGGGTCTGGGCGATGCCGTGCATTTTTCCGGCGCGCACCTGGGCGGTGGCGGCCGTCATGGTGTCGAAGCTGAAGTCGATCTGGCCGCCGATGAGGTCGGTCTGCATGGGGCCGGAGCCCTTGTAGGGCACGTGGATGCTCTTGACGCCGGCCGCCATGTTGAACATTTCGGCCGCCAGGTGCTGTACCGAGCCCGTGCCCGACGAGCCGAAGCTGATCTTGCCGGGGCTTTTGCGGCACAGCTCCACCACCTCCTGCACCGAGCCATGGCTGTTCCTGCTGCTGGTCACCAGGATGTGGGGCGTGGCGCCGATGAGGGCGATGGGCGCGTAGTCCTTGAGCGGGTCATAGGTGATGGACCTGAAGATCTGCGGCGAGATGGCATGGGTGTTCACATGGGCCATCAGCAGGTTGATGCCTTCGGTGAAGCGCGTCCTGGCGAAGTACTCGGCCGCCAGCGAGCCGGTGGCGCCGGGCTTGTTCTCCACGACCACGGGCCGGCCCCAGACCTCGGACAATTTCTGGCCCACGATGCGCGCGAACACATCGGTGCCGCCACCGGGCGCCCAGCCCACCAGGATCTTGACGGGGCCCTTGGGCAGGTCGGAGCCCGGGGGCGAGGCCCCTGCCCAGGGAGCGGCCAGCGCGGCGGCGCCGGCCGCGATGAAGTCGCGGCGTCTCATGTCTGTCTCCTGCACATCGTTGTTGTGCAGCCACTGTCGCCGCGCGCCGGATTCGCCGCAAGCCTGTGGAACGCATGTCTGGTTTCGCCATATGCGAAACCGTGACGCTCTCAGTTCGCCTCGGAGGCGGGATGCAGCAGCGCCGCCACCACGTTGTGCAACGCCTGTTGCTGGGCCTGCCCTTCGATGAAGGACAGCACATAGCTGCGCTCGTGCCAGTCGCCTTCCAGCGCGGCACAGCCCAGCTCCGGCCCGGGGTGGAAGCTGCACAGCACGCCTGGCGGCATCAGGCCCACGCCCAGGCCTTCGCGCACCAGGGCCAGCATGGTGTCGAAGCCACTGACCGTGAAATCATTGCGGAACACCCTGCCCCGGCTGTGATGGGCACGGCGCAGGGCATTCAGGATGGCCGAGCCCCGGCCCAGGCTGACGATGCGGCACTCCAGCAGCCGGTCCAGCTCCACGGGCTGGTCGCCGAAGCTGAAATGCCTGCGGCTGTAGACCAGCACCAGGCTGTCGCGCCGGTAGTCGGCGCGCGGCAGGTCCACGAATCCGCTGGTTTTCTCGAAGATGCCGATGTCGATGACCTTGTCGCGCAGCAGTTGCTGGACGATGCGGCTGTTTTCTTCCATCACCTGCAGCGTGATGTGGGGATAGCGGCGCTGGGTGGCCGCGATGTCGGCGGCCAGGAACTGCAGGAGGGCCGACTTGGGCGCGCCGATGATGATGCGGCCGTCACGGCCGCGGCCCAGGGCCTGGGCATCGCCCTCCAGGCGATCGACCAGGTTGCCGATCTGCCGGATATGGGCCAGCAACTTGAGGCCGGGCTCGGTGGCCTGCACGCCATGGGGCTGTCGCTTGAACAGGCGCGTGCCGAGCTGGGCCTCCAGATCACTGAGCCGCCGCGAGGCCGCCGCCACCGCCAGCTGCAGCCGGTCGGCAGCGCGCGAGATGCTGCCCTCCTCGGCAATGGCCAGCACGAGCTGCACGGTGGTGGAGTCGATCTTCATCATGGCGGCGGCCCTCTCGTCTGGCTGGAGGGCGACGATTGTGCCGCAGCGCCCCGCTGCGCCCCACCGGCCCTTTCGTCAGGCTTTGCGCAGAGCCTTGGCCTGGCGGGCCAGCGCCGTGATGCGGCTCCAGTCGCCCTGCTCCAGCGCATCCGTGGGCACCAGCCAGGAGCCGCCCACGCAGACCACATTCTTCAGGGCCAGGAACTCCTGGGCATTGGCTGGCGACACGCCGCCCGTGGGGCAAAAGCGCACATCGCCGAACGGACCCTGCCAGGCCTTGAGCATGGCCGTGCCGCCCGCCTGCACGGCTGGGAAGAATTTCAGCTCGTTGAAGCCGTCGGCCTGGGCGGCCATGATCTCGCCGCTGGTAGCCACGCCGGGCAGCAGCGGCAACTGCAGGTCCTGGCAGGCCTGGCCCAGTGCGCTGGTGTAGCCGGGGCTCACGGCAAAGCGCGCGCCGGCATGGGCACAGGCGCGCGCATCGGCTGCGCTGCGCACGGTGCCGGCGCCGACGATGGCCTCGGGCACGGCGCGCGCAATGGCCTCGATGCTGGCCAGGCCCTGGGGCGTGCGCAGCGTGACTTCCAGCACGCGGATGCCGCCCGCGACCAGGGCCTGGGCCATGGGAACGGCATGCGCGAGGTCGTTGAGAACGATGACCGGGATGACCGGCGCGTCCTGCATGAGCTCCAAGGCCGTCAGTCGTTGATCCATGTGCAAGCTCCCTCTTCTGCGCTGAGCGCGTGGCGCCGGAATCCGGCAAACAGTTCGCGGCCGAAACCCCGGCCATTGGCTTGGCGCAGCGCCCGGGGCATGGTGGCCACCAGGCGTTGCTGCCATTCGGATTCATCAACCAGCACGGCCAGGGTGCCGGCCACGGCGTCCAGGCGCACCAGGTCGCCATCGCGCAGGCGCGCCAGCGGCCCGCCCACGCAGGCCTCGGGCGAGACGTGGATGGCGGCAGGCACCTTGCCCGAGGCGCCGCTCATGCGGCCGTCCGTGACCAGGGCCACCTTGTAGCCCTTGCCCTGCAGCACGGCCAGGGGCGGAGTAAGCTTGTGCAGCTCGGGCATGCCATTGGCGCGCGGCCCCTGCCAGCGCACTACGCAGATGACATCGCGGTCCAGTTCGCCGGCCTTGAAGGCCTGCTGCAGCGCTTCCTGAGAGTCGAAGACGCGTGCGGGCGCCTCGACCACATGGCGGTCCTCGGGCACGGCGCTGACCTTGATCACGCTGCGCCCCAGGTTGCCGGACAGCAGCTTGAGCCCACCCGTGGCGCTGAAGGGCGCATCGGCCGGGCGCAGCACGGACAGGTCGCCGGAGACTTCGGCCGCATGCCAGGCCAACTGGCCGTTGTCCACGGCCGGAATGCGCGCGAACTCCTGCAGGCCATCGGGCCGCACGGTGAGCACATCGCCATGCATGAGGCCGGCCTTGAGCAACTGGCCGATCACATAGCCCGGACCGCCTGCGGCCTGGAACTGGTTCACGTCGGCGCTGCCATTGGGATAGACGCGGGCCAGCAGCGGCACCACGCCCGAGAGCTCGGAAAAATCGTTCCAGTCGATGGTGATGCCCGCAGCGCGCGCCACCGCCACCCAGTGGATCAGGTGGTTGGTGGAGCCGCCCGTGGCCAGCAGGGCCACCATGGCGTTGACGATGCAGCGCTCGTCCACCACGCGGCCGATGGGGGCGAAGCGCTTGTTCCTGGTGATGGCCAGCACGCTGCGCATGGCCTCGCGCGTGAGCAGTTCGCGCTCGCCGTCGGCCGGGTTGATGAAGGCCGTGCCCGGCACGTGCAGGCCCATGGCCTCCAGCAGCATCTGGTTGCTGTTGGCCGTGCCGTAGAAGGTGCAGGTGCCTTCGCCATGGTAGGCAGCCGATTCGGCGGCCAGCAGCTCCTTGCGGCCGACCAGGCCCTGCGCGGCCTGTTCGCGCACCTTGGCCTTGTCGCCGTTGGACAGGCCCGAGGTCATGGGTCCGGCCGGCACGAAGACCGTGGGCAGGTGCCCGAAATGCAGGGCGCCGATCAAGAGGCCCGGCACGATCTTGTCGCAGATGCCCAGCATCAGCGCAGCGTCGAATACGTCGTGCGAGAGCGCGATGGCCGTGCCCATGGCAATGGCATCCCGGCTGAACAGGCTCAGCTCCATGCCGGGCGCGCCCTGGGTCACGCCGTCGCACATGGCGGGTACGCCGCCGGCGACCTGCGCCGTGGCGCCCAGCCTGCGTGCCTCGTCCTTGAGGATGTCGGGATAGCGGGCCAGCGGTGCGTGGGCCGACAGCACGTCGTTGTATGCGGTGACGATGGCGACGTTGGGCGCCTTCTCCTCCACGATGCGTATCCTGTCGCCGCCTGGAATGCCCGCAAAGGCATGCGCCACGTTGGCACAGCCCATGGACTGCGCGCCGGGCGGGCGCGCGGCCATGGCGTCCACCTGTTCCAGGTAGGCGGCACGTGATTCGGCACTGCGCTCGCGGATGCGGCGCGTGACCTGGTCGACGATGGGGTGGATGGTGCTCATGGGGTGTCCTGCGGATGCGCTGATGCGCGTTTTCTCTGTGTCGCGTTGTCTTTTTGGTGGATGTCGGCCGGGGCATCCCTCCCAGGTGCGTCCGGCCCTGAATCGAAGCTTACTTCACTGCGCGCGCCTGCTTGACGGCGGCCTGTACCTCATCCCAGGTACCCTGGCCCACGGTCTTGGCAATGCCGGCATTGACCGTGGCGAGCTTGTCGCGCATGCGTCCCACCTCGGCGGCGGGCAGCTCGTTGACCTGCATGCCCTTGGTCTTGATATCGGCCAGGGCCTTGGCCGCTTCCTCGCGCGTGTCCTTGCGCTCGAACTCGCGGCTCTTGACGGCGGCGTCCTGCAGCACCTTCTTCTCGGCCGGTGTCAGCGTGTCCCACCACTTCTTGCTGACGGTGACGATCCAGGGGCTGTAGACGTGGTTGGAGATGGTCAGGTACTTTTGCACCTCGTAGAACTTGCTGGACAGCACGGTGTTGAACGGGTTTTCCTGGCCATCGACGGCGCGGGTTTCCAGCGCGGTGAACAGTTCGGAGAACGGCAGCGGCACGGCGTTGGCGCCCAGGGCCTTGAAGCTGTCGAGGAAGACGTTGTTCTGCATCACGCGCAGCTTCACGTCGGCCAGGTCTTCCAGCTTGGCGATGGGGCGCTTGTTGTTGGTGAGGTTGCGGAAACCGTTCTCCCAGTAGACCAGGCCCACCATGCCCTTGGGCTCCAGCGTGGCCTTGACCTTCTCGCCCACGGGGCCGTCGAGCACGGCGTCGGCCTCCTTGGTGCTGCTGAACAGGAACGGCGTGTCCCAGACCGCCATCTCGGGCGACAGGCCGACCAGGGTGGCGGTGGAGCCGACCATCATCTCCTGGGCACCGCCGATCAGCGCCTGCTGCATCTGCGTGTCCGATCCCAGCGAGGCATTGCCGATGGCGCGCACCTTCATCTTGCCGCCCGTGGCCTTTTCGACCTCCTTGGCAAAGAAGCGCGCCGCGCGGCCCTGGTTGGAGTCATCGACCAGGCCGTAGCCGAAGCGCACGATGCGCGGCTTGAAGTCCTGGGCCATGGCCTGGCCCGTGGCGGCCAGCGTGGTGATGGCGGCCATCAGGCCGGCGAGTGCAAAGGGAATACGCATGTTCATCTCCTTGGGTTGTAGTGGGGGGTCAGTGCATCCAGCGCAGAGGGGCCAGGATGATTTGCGGAAAAATCACGAAAAGCACGGCAAGCAGCACATAGACCATCAGGAACGGGTTCGTGCCCTTGATCACGGTCTCCATGCGCAGCCGGCCCACGCCAGCAATCACGTTCTGCACCGTTCCCACGGGCGGCGTGATCAGGCCGATGCAGCCCACGTAGATGAACATGAAGCCGAAGTAGATGGGGTCGATGCCCGCCTTGACGGCCAGCGGCGCGCACACGGGGCCGAAGATCAGGATGGTCGGCGTCAGGTCCATGGCCGTGCCCACCACCAGCAGGAACAGCATCATCGTGGCCATGAACAGCATGGGGTTGCCCAGCAGGCCGGAGAAGCTGTCGGCCAGCATGTTGGGCAGGTCGGCCAGGGTGATCATGTAGGCCGTCACCGTGGCGGCGCCACACAGCAGCATGACCACGGCCGTGGTCTTGGCGGCGGCCAGGAACACGGCGTACAGACGGCTCCATGTCATCTCGCGGTAGATCACCATGGACACGAACAGCGCGTAGACGGCTGCGACCACGGCCGCCTCGGTGGGCGTGAACACGCCGCCCTTGAGGCCGCCCAGGATGATGACCGGCATCATCATCGCCCAGAAGCTCTTGGCCAGTGCCTTCAGACGCGGGCCCCAGGCCATGCGTTCGCCGCGCGACAGGTCGAACTTGCGGGCGATGGACCACCAGGCAAAGATCAGGAAGACGCCCATGATCAGGCCCGGCACCACGCCCGACAGGAACAGCTTGCTGATCGAGGTGTTGGTCGTCACGCCGTAGATCACGAAGGGCATGGACGGCGGAATGATGGGCGCAATGATGCCGCCCGAGGCCAGCAGGCCCGCGCTGTAGCTGTCGGGGTACTTTTGCTCGCGCATCATGGGCAGCAAGATGGTGGCCAGGGCGGCGGTATCTGCAATGGCCGAGCCGCTCATCGAGGCCAGCAGCACGGCGGCGCCAATGGCCACGTAGCCCAGGCCGCCACGGATATGGCCCACATAGGCGCGCGCCAGGTCGATGATGCGGCGCGACAGGCCACCCGCGTTCATCAGCTCACCCGCCAGGATGAAGAAGGGCACGGCCAGCAGCGGGAAGTTGTCGAAGCCGGCCTGCAGGTTCTGCGCAAGCAGCTGCGAGTCGAAGAAGTCCAGATGCCACATCAGCGCCACGCCGGTCAACACCAGCGCCTGGGCAATGGGCATGCCGATCACCATGCCGCCGATCAGCACGGCCAGAAAGATCAGGGTCACAACCATGGTGCCTGCTCCTTACTCGACCGAAGTCTCGCCATGGTTTTCTGCCGGCGCGCCGCGGCGCAGGTCGCGCAGCGACACCAACAGCAGGCCCACGGCCAGCACCAGGGTGGCCGCAGCGCCCAGGGCCAGCGGGTAGCCCAGCACCGTGCTGTAGCTGTTCAGCCCGGCCTGCACCTGGGCCCATGAGCCCCACAGCAGCAGGCCCATGCAGACCAGGACCAGCGCCTGCGACACCCAGAACAACACCTTGCGCGCGCCAGGGCCCACGCGGGATGTCACAAGGTCGAAGCCCAGGTGGCTGCCCTCGAAAGCGGCCACGATGGCCCCAATGGCCACCAGCCAGACGAAGAGCAGGCGCGAGATTTCCTCATAGGAAACGATGCTGGTATGAAACACATAGCGCAGCACCACGTTGACGAACACGGCAATGACCATGCCGGCCAGGGCCAGCACCATCAGCACCTCGGCAAAGTGCTGCAGGCGCGGCTTGGGCCGGACTGCGGGGGAATCGGATTGCATGGTTTTTGTCTCCTGGCGTTATGGGTTCTGGGAGAGAGGGGCGGCCTGCGGCGCCGGATGGACCAGCCAGTCCTGTGCGCGGTGCACGATGTCGGCCAGCGGCAGCGTGGCGTCCACGGACAGCACGGCGCGCTCGCCTGCCGGGCTTTCCAGCGTGGCGAACTGGTTGGCCACCAGCTCGGGCGAGAAGAAGTGGCCGGCGCGCTCCTGCACGCGCTGCAGCGCCGTGCCGTAGTCCAGGTCCAGAAAAACGAAGCCCACGGCGCCGGCCGGGCCGGCGGCACGCAGGCGGTCACGGTACTTGCGCTTGAGGGCCGAGCAGGTCAGCACCACGCCCTGCCCCGGCATGGCCTGGGCCAGCAGCCGTGCCAGCCGGTCCAGCCAGCCGCTGCGGTCGTCGTCGGTCAGGGGGATGCCCGCCTGCATCTTGCGGATGCTTTCCTCGGCATGGTGGGCATCGCCCTCGTGCAGGGTCCAGCCCAGGGCATCGGCCAGGGCCTGCCCCACGCTCGACTTGCCGCAGCCGGAAACGCCCATGACGACCAGCGCCCGTGGGCGGCTGCCTGCGGCGGTGGCGTCGGTTGTTGTTGGGATAGCGCTATCCATGTTCTTGCAAAAATTGGCAGACCAGGGTCTGCCTTGGATTTCGGTGTGCTTCAGAGGCTTTCGTCCGGGTTTACACGCAGGACTGCGGGCCTTCGAATGATTGGGATAGCGCTATCATAATCTCCAACCCTCTCGCCACCGACCTAGGACATTCCCTTGGCCCGCCAGATTCCGCCTGCATCTCCAGAATCGTCCTGCGCCGATCCTTCCGACCCGGCCCTGCCCGCCACGGGCCGCGCCCGCTCCTCGCGGGCCAGCGGGCGCATCACGCTCAGCGATGTGGCACAGGCGGCCGGCGTCAGCCCCATGACGGTCTCACGCGCCCTGCGCGGCGAGCGGCGCGTGGACCCGGCCCTGGTCGAGAAAATCCGCGCCGCCGCCGCGCGCATGGGCTACGTGCCCGACCCTGCCGCGCGCGCTTTGGCCTCCCAGAAAAGTGCCCAGGTGCTGGTGCTGGTGCCCATGCTGTCCAACACCTTGTTCGTGGACCTGATCGAGTCTGTGCACAAGGTGCTGTTCGCCGCCGGCTACCACGCGCTGATCGGCGTGACCCACTATGACCGGGCCGAAGAGGAGCAACTGCTGCGCACCTACCTGCCCATGCGCCCTGCCGGCCTGCTGCTCACCGGCTTTGACCGCAGCCCCGCTGCGCGCGAACTCGTGCAGGCCAGCAAGGTGCCCTGCGTGCACCTGATGGAGCTGGGCGGCGAGCCGGGCACGCCCAGCGTGGGGTTTTCGCAGGCCGAAGCCGGAGCCGCCATCACGCGGCATCTGATGGAGCGCGGGCACACGCGCATTGCCTTTTGCGCAGGCCAGCTCGATGCCCGCGTGATGCAGCGCGCCTCTGGCTACCGCCAGGCCCTGCAGGATGCGGGCCTGCACGACCCGGCCCTGGAACTGCTGTGGCCCCGCCCCACTTCGATGGCGCTGGGCGCCGAGCTGCTGGACGCCGCCCTGCGGCTGGCTCCATCCGTCGATGCCCTCTTCTTCTGCAACGATGACATCGCCCAGGGCGCCCTGCTCGAAGCCCTGCGCCGCGGCATCCGCGTGCCGCAGCAGATCGCCATCGCCGGCTTCAACGACCTGCCCGGCAGCGACCAGATGGTGCCGCCACTGACCACCATCCGCACGCCGCGCGGCCATATCGGAACCGAAGGCGCGCGCATGCTGCTGCAATTGATGCGCGGCGAGGCCTTGCCATTGCACAGCCTGGATCTGGGATATGAGCTGGTGGTGCGGCAAAGCAGTTGAAGCGACAGTGGAAATGAAAAGGCCGGGTCTGCTGCCCGGCCTTTTCTCTGGTCGACGCCTGCTGCGCAGGAATCACGCGGATATCACTCGAATTCCAGGATCACATCATCCACGGCCAGCGAGTCGCCCTTGCCGGCGCTGATCTTGCTGACCACACCGTCCTGCGACGCGAACAGGATGTTTTCCATCTTCATGGCCTCGATCACGGCCAGCTTTTCGCCGGCCTGCACCTTCTGGCCCGGCTGCACGGCCACGTCCACCAGCAGGCCCGGCATGGGCGACAGCAGGAACCTGGACAGGTCCGGCGGTGCCTTGTAGGGCATGAGCCGGTGCAGTTCGCCGCCGCGCGGCGACAGCACCAGGGCGTCGATCTGCGTGCCGTTGTGGATGACGCGCAGGGCCAGCGGGTTCCTGGCCGTGCCGCGCTCGACCTGCGCCGTGAAAGGCTTGCCGTTGCAGCTGCCCTGCACGCACATGGCGCGCATCGGCGTCTCGCTGCGGAAGGTGTAGGGCTTGCCGTCCACGGTGACGGTGCTGGCGCGGCTTTCCGCGTCGAAGTCGGAAACCTGCACCTCGCGGTACTGGTGCTTGCCATCGGCCCCCAGCACGACCACGCAGTAGTCGGCCGAGACCTTGAGCTCATGGCCGCGCATCTGGCCGCTGATGGTGGCGGCGCGCGCGCGGTAGCGGCGGTTCATGTGGCCTGCCAGGGCGACCAGGAAGTCGGGGTCGCCGTGCGGCACATCCTCGGCGTGGAAGCCGTGGGCGTAGTGCTCGGCGATGAATCCGGTGTTGAACTCGCCGCTCTTGAACTTGGGATGGGCCAGCAGCGCGGCCTGGAACGGGATGTTGGAGCTGATGCCCCGGATCACGAAGGCGTTGAGCGCCTCGCGCATCTTGGCGATGGCGTCGTTGCGGTCGCTGCCGTGCACGATGAGCTTGGCGATCATCGAGTCGTAGAACATCGGGATTTCGCCGCCTTCATACACGCCCGTATCCACGCGCACGCCATGCAGGTGGCCGGTGTCGGCCTGCCACATGGTCTGCTCGGGCGGCGAAAAGCGCACCAGGCGGCCGGTGGACGGCAGGAAGTTGCGGAACGGGTCCTCGGCGTTGATGCGGCACTCGATGGCCCAGCCATCGCGCTTGACGTCTTCCTGCGCGATGGCCAGCTTCTCGCCAGCGGCCACGCGGATCATCTGCTCGACCAGATCCAGGCCGGTGATGCACTCGGTCACCGGATGCTCCACCTGCAGGCGGGTGTTCATTTCCAGGAAGTAGAAATCCTGGTCCTTGCCCACCACGAACTCCACCGTGCCCGCGCTCTGGTAGCCCACGGCCTTGGCCAGGGCCACGGCCTGCTCTCCCATGGCGCGGCGCGTGGCGTCGCTGATGAAGGGGGACGGCGCCTCTTCGATCACCTTCTGGTGCCGGCGCTGGATGGAGCATTCGCGCTCGTTCAGGTAGATCACGTTGCCGTGGCCGTCGCCCAGCACCTGGATCTCGATGTGGCGCGGCTCCTGCACGAACTTCTCGATGAAGATGCGGTCGTCGCCGAAGCTGTTGCGTGCCTCGTTCTGGCAGCTGGCAAAGCCCTCGAAGGTTTCCTTGTCGTTGTAGGCCACGCGCAGGCCCTTGCCGCCACCGCCGGCGCTGGCCTTGATCATCACGGGGTAGCCAATGCCCTTGGCGATTTCCACGGCGGCCTCGGGGCCGGCGATGGGATCGTTGTAGCCGGGGATGGTGCTCACGCCCGCCTTGTCGGCCAGCTTCTTGGAGGCGATCTTGTCGCCCATGGCCGCGATGGCCGCGTGCTTGGGGCCGATGAAGGCGATGCCCTCTTCCTCCACGCGCCGGGCGAAGGCCTCGTTCTCGGACAGGAAGCCATAGCCCGGGTGCACGGCCTGCGCGCCGGTCTGCTTGCAGGCGGCAATGATGCGGTCGGCCTGCAGGTAGGACTCGCGGCTGGGAGCGGCGCCGATGTGCACGGCCTCGTCGGCCAGCTTGACGTGGCGTGCCTCGCGGTCCGCATCGGAGTACACCGCCACGGTCTGTATGCCCATCTTGCGGGCGGTGGCGATGACGCGGCAGGCAATCTCGCCGCGGTTGGCAATCAGGATCTTCTTGAACATCTTCTTAGCCCATTCTTGGAACTAAATCATGGGAACCGGAGCTGTCGTCAGCTTCGCTGTCCCTGTTTTGCGCTTCGCCAGCACTGTCAGTAACCGGCGCGACCAACGCGAGGGACACCGAGGAAGGGCCGCCCCGCACCGAGGGTGTCGTCCCCCTCCCTCGCGAAGCGAGTTAGAGAGGGGGAAGCGGCGGAGCCGCTCAGGGGGTGCTTCACAAGGGGATGTTTCCATGCTTGCGCCACGGATTTTCCAGCTGCTTGTTCTTGAGCATCTGCAGCGAGCGGCAGATGCGCTTGCGCGTCTCGTGCGGCTGGATCACGTCGTCGATGAAGCCGCGCGCGCCCGCCACGAAGGGGTTGGCGAAGCGGGCCTTGTACTCGGCCTCGCGCGCGGCCAGCTTGGCGGGGTCGTTCTTGTCCTCGCGGAAGATGATCTCCACGGCGCCCTTGGCGCCCATCACGGCGATCTCGGCATGGGGCCAGGCCAGGTTGACGTCGCCGCGCAGGTGCTTGGAGGCCATCACGTCATAGGCGCCGCCGTAGGCCTTGCGCGTGATGACGGTGATCTTGGGCACCGTGGCCTCGGCATAGGCGTACAGCAGCTTGGCGCCGTGCTTGATGATGCCGCCGTACTCCTGGCTGGTGCCGGGCATGAAGCCGGGCACGTCCACGAAGGTGACCACGGGGATGTTGAAGGCATCGCAGAAACGCACGAAGCGCGCGGCCTTGATGGAGCTCTTGATGTCCAGGCAGCCGGCCAGCACCAGAGGCTGGTTGGCGACGATGCCCACGGTCTGCCCGTCCATGCGTGCAAAGCCCGTGAGGATGTTCTTGGCGTAGTCGGGCTGCAACTCGAAGAAGTCGCCGTCGTCCACGGTCTTGAGGATCAGCTCCTTCATGTCGTAGGGCTTGTTGGCGTTGTCGGGCACCAGGGTGTCCAGCGACTTGTCGGCGCGGTCCACGGGGTCCGAGGTGTAGCGCACGGGCGCCTTCTCGCGGTTGTTCAGCGGCAGGTAGTTGTAGAGGCGGCGCAGCATCATCAGCGCCTCCACGTCGTTGTCGAAGGCCATGTCGGCCACGCCGCTGCGCGTGGTGTGGGTGATGGCGCCGCCCAGCTCCTCGGCCGTGACCTCCTCGTGCGTCACGGTCTTCACCACTTCGGGGCCGGTGACGAACATGTAGCTGCTGTCCTTGACCATGAAGATGAAGTCGGTCATGGCCGGCGAATACACGGCGCCGCCCGCGCAGGGGCCCATGATCATGGAGATCTGCGGCACCACGCCGCTGGCCAGCACGTTCTTCTGGAACACGTCGGCATAGCCGCCCAGCGAGGCCACGCCTTCCTGGATGCGGGCGCCGCCCGAGTCGTTGAGGCCGATCACGGGGGCGCCGACCTTCATGGCCTGGTCCATGACCTTGCAGATCTTCTCGGCATGGGTCTCGGACAGCGCACCGCCGAAGACGGTGAAGTCCTGGCTGAAGACGAAGACCAGGCGGCCGTTGATCATGCCGTAGCCGGTGACCACGCCGTCGCCGGGGATCTTGCTGTCTTCCATGCCGAAGTCGGTGCAGCGGTGCTCGACGAACATGTCCCATTCCTCGAAGGTGCCGTCGTCCAGCAGCAGCTCGATGCGCTCGCGCGCCGTGAGCTTGCCCTTCTTGTGCTGTGCATCTATGCGCTTTTGGCCGCCACCCAGGCGGGCCTGTTCGCGCTTTGTCTCCAGTTGATCCAGGATGTCTTGCATGCTGCGATTCCTCTAACGTCTAACGGTAAGGTTTGTCTGGTCTTGTCTTGTCGGCCGTCACTGCGGCGCCGCCACGGGGCCGGCCTGCGCCTGCAGCAGATTTCTGGCGGCCGTGCTGGCCGCGATGCGCCCTGCTGCCACGTCGGCCTGCAGCTGGGGCAGCAGCGCCCGCACCTGCGGATGCTGCCGGAAGGCCTGCTTGAGGCCGGAGTCGATACGCTCCCACATCCAGGACAGCGCCTGGCGTTCGCGGCGCAGCGCCAGGCGCCCGTTGGCCTGCTGCAGGCGGTGGAATTCCTCCACCGCACCCCAGAAACCTTCAACGCCCTCCTTCTTGAGCGCGCTGATGGTGATGACCTGGGGCTGCCAAAGGCGCTCGTCGTGGTGGGCATGCTCGGGGTTGCCGTGCATGCCCAGCAGGCGCAGGCTGGAGGTGATCTGGGCCTGGGCGCGCGTGGCGGCATGCGGGTCGATGTCGGCCTTGTTGATGACCACCAGGTCGGCCAGCTCCATCACGCCCTTCTTGATGGCCTGCAGGTCGTCGCCCGCATTGGGCAGTTGCAGCAGGCAGAACATGTCGCACATGCCCTGCACGGCGATCTCGCTCTGGCCCACGCCCACGGTTTCGACGATGACCACATCGTAGCCAGCCGCCTCGCAGACCAGCATGGCCTCGCGGGTTTTCTCGGCCACGCCGCCCAGTGTGCCGCTGCTGGGGCTGGGGCGGATGTAGGCATCCGGATGAACGGACAACTGCTCCATGCGCGTCTTGTCGCCCAGGATGGAGCCGCCCGACACGGTGGACGATGGGTCGATGGCCAGCACCGCCACCCGTAGGCCGCGCCCAATCAGGAACAGGCCCAGCGTCTCGATGAAGGTGCTCTTGCCCACGCCCGGCACGCCGCTGATGCCCAGGCGGAAAGACCCGCCCGTATGCGGCAGCAGGGCCGTGAGCAGCCCATCGGCCGCAGCGCGGTGATCCGTGCGCGTGGATTCCAAAAGGGTGATGGCCTTGGCCATCGCCCGGCGCTGAACGGCAGGGTTGCCGTTCAGGATGCCGTCTTGCATTTGCTCGGGAGTCACTGCGACGGGCTCAGAGGCTGTTGGCCTGGCGGATCTGCTCGAGCACGTCCTTGGCGCTGGCCGGGATGGGTGTGCCCGGGCCATAGACGCCCTTGACGCCGGCGTTGTAGAGGAAGTCGTAGTCCTGCGCGGGAATCACGCCGCCCACGAAGACGATGATGTCGTCCGCGCCCTGGCGGCGCAGCTCCTCGATGATGGCCGGCACCAGGGTCTTGTGGCCTGCCGCCAGCGTGGACACGCCCACGGCGTGCACGTCGTTCTCGATGGCCTGGCGCGCGCATTCCTCGGGCGTCTGGAACAGCGGGCCCATGTCCACGTCGAAGCCCAGGTCGGCAAAGGCCGTGGCCACCACCTTGGCGCCGCGGTCATGGCCGTCCTGGCCGAGCTTGGCGATCATCACGCGCGGGCGGCGGCCCAATTGCTCGGACGATGCGTCGATTTCGCCCTTGAGCTTTTCCCAGCCCTCGGCCGAGTCGTAGGCTGCTGCATACACGCCGGTCACCTTTTGCGTATCGGCGCGGTGGCGCCCGAAAACCTTCTCCAGCGCATCCGAGACCTCGCCCACCGTGGCGCGCAGGCGCACGGCCTGGATGGACAGGTCCAGCAGGTTGCCCTCGCCGCTTTCGGCGGCCTGGGTCAGGGCCTGAAGGGCGGCCTCGACCTTGGCGGCATCGCGGCTGGCCTTGATCTGGTTCAGGCGCGCGATCTGGCTGTCGCGCACCTTGACGTTGTCCACCTCGAGGATGTCGATGGCGTCTTCCTTGGCCAGCTTGTACTTGTTGACGCCGACGATGACGTCCTTGCCCGAGTCGATGCGCGCCTGCTTCTCGGCGGCGGCCGCCTCGATCTTGAGCTTGGCCCAGCCCGAGTCCACGGCGGCCGTCATGCCGCCCATGGCCTCGACCTCCTCGATGATCTTCCAGGCGGCGTCGGCCATGTCCTGGGTCAGCTTTTCCATCATGTAGCTGCCGGCCCAGGGGTCGATCACATTGGTGATGTGGGTCTCTTCCTGGATGATCAGCTGCGTGTTGCGCGCAATGCGGGCCGAGAACTCGGTGGGCAGCGCGATGGCTTCGTCAAAGCTGTTGGTGTGCAGGCTCTGCGTGCCGCCGAAGACGGCGGCCATGGCCTCGATGGTGGTGCGAACCACGTTGTTGTAGGGGTCCTGCTCGGTCAGCGACCAGCCGGAGGTCTGGCAGTGCGTGCGCAGCATCAGGCTCTTGGCCTTCTTGGCGCCGAAGCCCTTCATGATGCGGCACCACAGCAGGCGGGCCGCGCGCATCTTGGCGATTTCCAGGTAGAAATTCATGCCGATGGCCCAGAAGAAGGACAGCCGGCCGGCGAAATCGTCCACATCCATGCCCTTGGCCGTGGCGGTCTTGACGTACTCCTTGCCGTCGGCCAGCGTGAAGGCCAGTTCCAGCGCCTGGTTGGCGCCCGCCTCCTGCATGTGATAGCCCGAGATCGAGATCGAGTTGAACTTGGGCATGTTCTTGCTCGTGTACTCGATGATGTCGCCGATGATGCGCATCGACGGCTGGGGCGGGTAGATATAGGTGTTGCGGACCATGAACTCCTTGAGGATGTCGTTCTGTATGGTCCCCGACAGCTGGTCCTGGGCCACGCCCTGCTCCTCGGCCGCCACCACGTAGCCGGCCAGCACGGGCAGCACGGCGCCGTTCATGGTCATGGACACGCTGATCTTGTCCAGCGGGATCTGGTCGAACAGCACCTTCATGTCCTCGACCGAATCGATGGCCACGCCGGCCTTGCCCACGTCGCCCGTCACACGCGGATGGTCGCTGTCGTAGCCCCGGTGCGTAGCCAGGTCGAAGGCCACCGACACGCCCTGCCCGCCGGCGGCCAGCGCCTTGCGGTAGAAGGCGTTGGACTCCTCGGCCGTGGAAAAGCCCGCGTACTGGCGAATGGTCCAGGGCCGGCCCGCGTACATGGTGGCCTGCGGGCCGCGGATGTAGGGCTCGAAGCCTGGCAGGCTATCCGTATGGGGCAGGTTGGCCGTGTCTGCCGCCGTGTACAGCGGCTTGACGTCGATGCCGTCGGGCGTGGTCCAGTGCAGGGCCTGGATGTCGCCCCCGGGAGCGGCCTTGGCGGCCGCCTGGGCCCATTTCTGCAGGTCGGCAGTTGCGAATTCCTGGCCGTTCTGCGCTGTCGGATGGTCTTGTCTCATGTTCTCAGGCTCGTGAATGACAGGGGCCCTTGAGGGCATGCCCCAGAGCTGCCGCAGTTTACATCATTCATAATTATTCATTCAAAATATCTTTGCCGATACAATCCGGGCCACATGTCGACAAACACCCTCACTCCCCGCGCGCTCTACGAACAGGTGGCAGAGAAGCTGCGCCTGCGCATCTTCGAGCACGAGCTGGCGCCTGGTGACTGGATCGATGAACTGAAGATTGCCGAGGAATACGGCATCAGCCGCACCCCGCTGCGCGAGGCGCTGAAGGTGCTGGCCGCCGAAGGTCTGGTCACCATGAAGGTGCGCCGTGGCGCCTATGTGACCGAGGTGTCGTCCAAGGACATTGCCGATGTCTATCACCTGCTGAGCCTGCTGGAATCCGATGCCGTGCAGGTCGTGGCCGAATCGGGCAGCGATGAGGAACTTGCCGCCCTGCAGCAGACCCATGAGGAACTCAAGGCGCAGATGCGCAATGCAGACCGCTTCTTCGAGCTCAACGAGAGCTTTCACATGCAGCTGCTGCAGATCGCCGACAACCGCTGGCGCAACCAGCTGGTGGCCGACCTGCGCAAGGTCATGAAGCTCAACCGCCACAAGTCGCTGTTCAAGCAGGGCCGCATCGAGGATTCGCTGGCCGAGCACGAGACCGTCATGCAGGCCCTGTTGCGCCGCGATGGCGCGGCCGCCGCGCAGGCCATGCGTCAGCACTTCAGAAACGGTCTGGCTGCAGCGTCCTGAACTCGGGTTCATCTGAACCCTGGCTGGCTGGGCAACAGTGGCGACGTAGGCGGGCATGCGGCTCCTGGTTCGCTTCAGGCGCATCGCCCGAGAACGCTGCAGTGCAGCATAAACCTCGCCGCCAACTCCGCACATGTCCGAAGCTGACGCCGGGGCCTGCGGTGGCCGGCAGCTATCATCAGCGGCACCATCCACTTCGGTCCGCACCTCTTCGCATGAGCATCCAAGATCCAGCCCGCGCCCCTTCCCTGGCCATGAGCCTGCCTGCCGATGCCAGCATGGCCACGGCCGCCACCCTGGTGGAAATGCTGGCCCTGCGCGTGCAGCAGACGCCCGCAGGCGAGGCCTATCGGGCCTATGACGAGGATGCGCGCAGCTGGAAGTCCCTGAACTGGGCGCAAACTGGCGAGCGCGTGGCCCGGTGGGCGCAGGCCCTGGCCGCGCAGGAGCTGGCACCGGGCTCGCGCATTGCCATTCTTTTGCCCAACGGGCTGGATGCCATGTCCATCGACCTGGCCAGCCTGCGCTGCGGCCATGTGCCGGTGCCCCTGCATTCCATAGACAACGCAGGCAGCATTGCCTACATCCTGGCCAATGCCCAGGTGTCCATGCTGTTCGTGGCACAGCAATCCACCTGGGACAAGATCTGCGCCACGGGCCAGGCCCTGCCCGCGCTGCGCAAGGTGGTCGTGGCATCGGCCAAGCCGGCTTCCCGGGCCGCAGAGCCTGAAACCGAAGGCGATGCCGCCGTCCTGGAGGCCCTGGGGCAGATCCCCGTGCAACCGCTGGCCCAATGGCTGGCTGAGGGCGGCGCAGTCCCCCTGCCCCCGCCTCCCTCTGCCGAGGACCTGGCCGCCGTCGTCTACACCTCGGGCACCACGGGCAAGCCCAAGGGCGTGATGCTCACGCACCGCAACGTGGTCTCCAACGTACAGGCCGTGATGCAGCGGCTGCTGCCGCGCAGCGATGATGTTTTCCTGTCCTTCCTGCCGCTGTCGCACACCTTCGAGCGCACGGCAGGCTACTACCTGGCGATGGCCGTGGGCGCCTGCGTGGCCTATGCGCGCTCCGTGGCTCAGCTGGCCGAGGATCTCAAGACCCAGCGTCCCACGGTGCTGGTCTCCGTGCCGCGCATCTACGAGCGCGTGCACGCCAAGGTCATGGAGGCGCTGGCCCGTGCACCGCTCAAGGCCCAGCTGTTCGAACTGGCCCAGGCCAGGGGCTGGCAACGCTTTTGTGAAACACAAGGCATTGCCGATGCGCAGGCGCCCCAGCCCGACGTGCCGGGCTGGATGCAATGGCTGCCCTGGCCCGTGCTCAACCATCTGGTGGCCAAGCCGCTGCTGGCCCAGTTTGGCGGGCGTGTGCGCGTGGCCGTGAGCGGTGGCGCGCCGCTGTCGCCCACGATTGCGCGCTGTTTTCTCGGCCTGGGCCTGCCGCTGATCCAGGGCTACGGAATGACCGAGACCTCGCCCGTGGTCTGTGCCAACACGCTGGAGGACAACCACCCGGCCACCGTGGGCCGCGCCCTGCCGGGCGTGGAAGTGCGCATTGGCGAGAATCGGGAACTGCAGGTGCGCGGGCCCTGCGTGATGCGGGGCTACTGGCAACGCCCCGAAGACACCGCCAAGACCTTCACAGACGACGGCTGGCTGCGCACCGGCGACCAGGCCGTGATCGAGGATGGGCGCGTGCGCATCCAGGGCCGCATCAAGGAAATCATCGTCACCTCCACCGGCGAGAAGATTCCACCGGCCGACCTGGAGCTGGCCATCACCGGCGACCCGTTCTTCACCCAGGTGTTTGTCGTGGGCGAAGACCGCCCCTTCATCGCCGCCGTGGCCGTCATCGAGCGTGGTGAATGGCAGGCCATGGCCCAGCGCCTGGGCCTGGATCCCGAAGATCCCAAGAGCCTGAACCACGCCGCCGCCGAGCGTGAAGCGCTGGCCCGCATCGAGAAACAGGTGGCCAGTTTTGCCCGCTATGCGGTCCCCCGTGCCGTGCACCTGGAACTGGAGCCCTGGACCATTGAGAACGGGCTGATGACGCCCACCCTCAAGCTCAAGCGCAACAACCTCATGGCGCGGTTTGAATCGCAGATTGCCGCCATGTACACCAAGCCCGCCGAGCGCTGGCAAGGCCGCAACAGCGCGGGGTGACCCCCAGCCCTTGACAAGCCGCCGCCGGAAAACGGCGGCTTTCCTTATTTCTGATCTGAAAATTAAATTATGTAAGTTACATTGACTTGATCAAAAAGAAGGCAAGAGCGCCCTGTCCGCGCTCTTGCCTTGCCCGCTTCAGGCAGCGGCCAATGCCCTGCCGGCGGGCGCCATGCCAATCTCCTTGAACTCGCTGATCCTGAACGTGGCCACCGCCTGGGCCAGCACGCGGGCCTGTCGCTCCAGGCTGGCAGCTGCGGCGGCAGACTCTTCCACCAGGGCAGCGTTTTGCTGCGTGACCTGGTCCATCTGGGAGACCGCCTCGCTGATCTGTCCCAGGCCGCCGCTTTGCTCCACGCTGGCGGCCGAGATGGCCTCGATCAACGACGCCACTTCTCGCACCTGGGATTCGATGGCGTCCATGGCCTTGCCGGCTTCCCGGACCTGGTTGCCGCCCATTCGCACCGTCTCGGTGGAGGCCGTGATCAGCGCCTTGATTTCACGCGCCGCTGCGGCGCTGCGCTGGGCCAGGGAGCGCACTTCCCCGGCCACCACGGCAAACCCCCTGCCCTGCTCGCCCGCCCGCGCGGCCTCGACCGCTGCGTTGAGCGCCAGGATATTCGTCTGGAAGGCGATGGAATCGATGACGCCCGTGATCTCGGCAATCTTTCCGCTGCTGGCCGAGATTTCGTCCATGGTGCCCACGACCCTGGCGACAGCGCCGCCGCCCACGCCCGCCACCTCCTTGGCGCGCACGGCCAGGGCGCTGGCCTGCCGCGCATTCTCCGAACTCTGGCCCACATTGCCTGCCAGCTGCTCCATGGAGGCCGCCGTCTCCTGCAGGCTGGAGGCCTGGTGTTCGGTGCGGCTGCTCAGGTCCTGGTTGCCTGCGGCGATCTGGCTGGATGCCGTGGTCACCGACTCCACCCCGCGCCGCACATCGCCAACGATGCTGGCCAGCGATTCGCGCATGGCGCTCATGGAGCGCAGCAGGTCGCCGACTTCGTCGCGCCCCGTGACCTGGATCTCGGAAGCCAGATCGCCCTGCTCGATGTGCCGGGCCACCTCCACGGCGGACTTCAGTGGAACGGTGATGGAGCGCGTGACCACATAGCCCAGCGCCACGGCGAGGATGACAGCGGCCGCGACAAAGCCGTAGATCAGCATCTGCGACTGCGCCAGGACCTGGCGGGAGTCCGCATACACATCCTCGGATGCCTTGAGCTGCAGCTCCACCAGTTCGCCGATCTTGGCGCTGATGGGGTCTACGCTGGCATACAGCGCGCCATCGAACTCGTCCAGGCTGCCGGCCCTTTTTCCATCCAGCGTCTTGAGCCGCTGCAGCAGCCGGTCGATGCTCTGGTTGGCAGGTGCGAACAGCGCCTGCGCCTGGCTGGCCAGCACGGCCTCCTGCGAGGTCAGCTGTGTGGACGAATAGCTGCGCCAGGCCGCGTCGATCGCGGGCAGCGTGCCGGAAATGCTCGCCGCTGCCTCCTGCGCCGTGATCAGGCCGGCATTCGCCTTGTTGACCGTATCTATGACGTTGACGGCGTAGGCGTCCGCAATCTGCTTGAGCTGCTTGAGCGGAACCACGCGGTCCTGGTACATGGTCTGCGTGCCCGAGAACACATGGCCCAGCGCCCTTGCGCCGACGGCGCCCACGGCCATCAGGCAGATCAGCAGAACAAGAAAAACACCGGTAAGCCGGGTACCGATACGCACATCGCCGAGTTTTTTCATCGCAGATCCCTCTGTCCCCGTGACGCCATCGGTATAGGCCATCGCTATCGCATCCCGGCAGTCACATTGCTTGCCTTATCGGTAGCAACCGCCGGTTTCTTGAGAGTCAAAAATCAATAAGTTCCATAGCAGTTGCGACGCTCGCGGCTACCGCCCCGCAGGCAAGCCCCCTTCCCCATCCGTGTTGCAGAGCCAACCCTCTCAAAGTCCGAACAGCATTCTCATGTAAGTTACATTGAATCCCTTGAAAAACGGCCCGTGAAAACACGGGCCATCTCACTGGATCAGACGTAGACGTCGACCACGCCGCCCAGCCCGGGCGCCTTTCCGCCCTTCGATGGGGATTGCGATGGCGCCTCGGCGGCCTGCTGCTGCTCGCGCTGCTTGTCGAGCTGGGCCTGCTGCCTGGCGCGCATCAGCGCCTCGATCTGGTTTTGCACCATCATGATCTGCGTCTGCAACAGCTTGGACTTCTGTTGCTTGGCCTTGGCGTCGATGTTCTCGGAGGCCACTTCCTTGAGCGCCTGCTGCAGCTCCTTGAGCTTGCGCTGCAACGCAGCGATGTCATTGCCGCCGGAGGATGAAGCGGCTCCCGAGGCGGAAGCCGAGGTGGAGGATGAGACTTGCATGCCCCCTACATCGACCACTGGCGGGCGAACTGAAGGCCCAAAAC
>NZ_WUMG01000022.1:0-86456 GCF_009827015.1 Delftia sp. CH05
GGGTGGATTCGGGGGCTGGTGCGGCAGCGGTCTTGCGCGGACTCATGGGAGTGGATGGAAGCGGGTGAAGGCGTGTGAAACCGGGTTGAAGCCGGGAGAAGAAAGGGCGGTTGATTTTACGGCTTTCATATATTACGCTTTGTATATAGTACGTTAAGCGTATTATTTGGCGGCACACAAATCTGCAAGGACATCCCATGCCCATCAAAGTTCTGGAACTCCACCATGTCGGATTCGGCGTCAACCACGCCCAGGCCGATGCCATGCTCGACTTCTACCGAGAAGTGCTGAACCTGCCCCAGGACGCCGCGCGCTGGAAGATCCCCGGCATCTACGGCTCCTGGATCAACCTGCCCAACGGCAGCCAGTTGCACATCCTCGGCAGCGAGGGGCCGTCGCGCTATGCGCAGGGCCCGGGCAAGGACCCTGTGTCCAACCACATCGCGCTGGCCGTGGACGACATCCTCGGCGCCGAGCAGGAGCTGCTGGCGCGCGGCGTCGATTACTTCACGCTGGACAACGTGGCATCGCCCAGCCTCAAGCAGCTGTTCCTGCGCGACCCGGCCGGCAACCTGGTGGAACTGCACCAGTCCAATGCGCGCGCCCCCGGCATCGCCCAGGCCGAGCAGGACGCGGCGCGCGCCGGCAACGAGTGACGCGACGCCCTCCCTTTTTCCCTTCCCCTCCGGAATCCCATGTACTTTGAAATGCAATCGCTCAACAGCGAGCAGCGCAGCAACATCCTGCACTCCCTGGTTCTGCCCCGTCCCATCGCCTGGATCAGCTCGGTGGACGGGGACGGCACGGTCAACGTCGCGCCGTTTTCCTTCTTCAACGCCATGTCGGGCGATCCACCGCTGCTGTGCGTGTGCATCGGCTCGCGCCAGGGCGTGCTCAAGGACACGGCGCGCAACATCGCGGCCACGGGCGAGTTCGTGGTGAACCTGGTGTCCGAGCCGCTGGCGCGCCGCATGGCGGTGACGGCCATAGAGTTCGGCGCGCAGGTGGACGAGTCGGCCCAGGCCGGCCTGGTCCTGGGCGATGCACGGCGGGTGAAGGCGCCGCGCATCGTGGACAGCCCTGCGTCCTTCGAGTGCCGCGTGCGCCAGATCATCGATATCGACGGCGTGCGCAGCCTGGTGCTGGCCGACATGCTGGCCGCCCATGTCATGGATGCGGCCGTGGTCGATGGCGAGCTCATGTACTTCGACCCCGCGCCCATGGAGCTGATCGCGCGGCTGCAGAACCCCGGCTGGTATGGCCGCGTGGGCGATGCCTTCCAGATGCCCACGCCTTCGGTGGCGCAGTGGGATGCCATGCAGCGCCAGGGCGTGTCCGACGGCTACCTGGCCTGGGCCGACGATGGCCCCGCCGCGCGCTGAAGGGCCGCCCATGCTTGCGCAACACACCATAGACAGCCTGGCGGCCGAGCTGCACGCCAGCGAAAAAAGCCGCGTGCAGGTCCGGCACTTTTCCCGCCGCCATCCGGACATGACGGTGCAGGACGGCTACGCCATCTCGCGCGCCTGGATGCGGCTCAAGCGCGCCGAGGGCCGCACGGTCAGGGGCCACAAGATCGGCCTGACCTCGCGTGCCATGCAGCAGGCCGTGCAGATCACCGAGCCCGACTACGGCACCCTGCTGGACGACATGTTCTTCGAGCCCGGCGGCGACATTCCCTTTGCGCGCTTCATCGCTCCGCGCGTGGAGGTGGAGCTGGCCTTCGTGCTGGGCCGCACGCTCAAGGGGCCGGGCGTCACCCTGTGCGATGTGCTGGCCGCCACCGACTGGGTGGTGCCCGCCGTGGAAATCATCGACGCCCGCATCGAGCAAAAGGACCGCGATACCCAGGCCATGCGCACGGTGCGCGACACCATCGCCGACAACGCGGCCAATGCCGGCATCGTCATGGGCGGGCGGCCCGTGCGCCCAGACGCGGTGGACCTGCGCTGGGTGTCGGCGCTGCTGCAGCGCAACGGCGTGATCGAGGAGTCCGGCGTGGCGGCCGCCGTGCTCAACCATCCGGCCACGGGCGTGGCCTGGCTGGCCAACCGGCTCGCGCAATGGGATGAGCAGCTGGACGCAGGCCAGGTGGTGCTGGCCGGCTCGTTCACGCGGCCCGTCACGGCCCAGGCCGGCGACAGCTTCCATGTGGACTACGGGCCGCTGGGCTCCATTGCCTGGCGCTTTGCCTGAGCTTCGTCCGCAGTGTGGCGATGGTGTCGCCTGCGGCACAGTCCGCAGGCCCGGCGCGTCGCCGACAATGCAGCGCGCCGCCCGCCACCGGTGCGCGGGCGGCGGCTGCAACACATGCACTACAGGATGGACAAGCAATGGAGATGAAGAACGCAAAGACGGCCGTGGTCACGGGCGGAGGAACCGGCGTGGGCAAGGCCGTGGCGCTGGCCCTGGCGGGCGCCGGCTACCAGGTGGTGGTGGCGGGCCGCCGCCAGGCACCGCTGGATGAGACCTGCGCCGAGGCCCAGGCAAAGTACGGCGCGGGCGAGCGCATGCTGGGCATTGCCACCGATGTCAGCGACCCGGCTGCCGTGGAGCAGCTGTTCGCGCGCACGGTGCAGCGCTTCGGTCGCGTGGACCTGCTGTTCAACAACGCGGGCCGGGGCAATCCGCCCGGCTCCTTCCTGGACTGGACGCCCGAGCAGTGGCGCGAGGTGGTCGATGTCAACCTCAACGGCATGTTCTATTGCCTGCAGCAGGCCTTCCGCACCATGCGCGACCAGTCGCCGCGCGGCGGCCGCATCATCAACAACGGCTCCATCTCCGCGCATGCGCCGCGCCCCAATTCCAGCGCCTACACGGCCACCAAGCATGCCGTCATGGGCCTGACCAAGACCGCTGCGCTGGACGGCCGTGCCTACGACATCGCCGTGGGCCAGATCGATATCGGCAATGCCATGACCGAGCTGGCATCGCGCATGGCCAAGGGCGTGCCCCAGGCCAATGGCGAGATCGCGGTGGAGCCGCTGATCGACGCGGATGTGGTGGGCCAGTCCGTGCTCTACATGGCCAGCCTGCCGCTGGAGGCCAACGTGCTGTTCCACACGGTGATGGCCACCAAGATGCCCTTCGTGGGCCGGGGCTGAACCGGCAAAGGCAGGCCCTCAGGCCTGCACGCGGCGGCTCGCCGTCTCGGACGGGAGCTCGCCGAAGCGGCTGCGGTACTGGGCCGCGAAGTGGCCCAGGTGCAGGAAGCCGTATTTCTGCGCCACGTCGCGCACGCCGGAGCCGGCTGCGACGCCCGGGCCCTTGGCTGCCTGGAGTTCGGCGCGCACCCGGTCCAGCCGCAGCTGGCGCAGGAAATCCATGGGCCCCATGCCCGCGTGCTGGCGGAAGGCGGCCTGCAGCGTGCGCGCGCTGCAGCCGGCCTCGCGGCAGACATCGGCCAGCGACAGGGGCTGGTCGGCATGGGCCTGCATGTACTCCTGGGCCTTGCGCACGCCGCGCGGCAGCAGGCTGCGCCGGCTGTCTCCGGCCAGTGCGCGGCTGTGGCTGTGCGTGGCCGACATCAGCAGGCTGGTCAGCAGGTATTCCTCCGCATGCTGGGCCAGTGCCTGCGTGGCCTGCAGGGCGTTGCCCGCATCCAGCGTGTGCCGCAGGCAGTCGATGAAATGCACCAGCGGTGCCAGTGCCGGCTGGTCCAGCGGCACGCCCAGATCGAACACCAGCGGCCGGCCTGCGGGCGCCTGCAGCAGCGCCTCCAGCCGCGCCACCAGGGCCGGGCGGGCCATGCGCACGATCAGGTGCGGGCTGTCGTCGGCCCAGCGCATGGACAGCGGCTCGGTCGGCGAGGGCAGGGAGGCCAGGCGCGGCGTGGCATCCACCTGCTGCGCGCCGCAGCGGATCTCGGCACTGCCGCGCAGGGGAATCTGCAGCAGGAAGAAGTCCCGCAGGTAGCCGGGCTCGATGTGCACGCCGGGGCCGTACTGCACATAGTTCAGGCTGACGTTGCGGGAAAGCGGCGCGCTGTGGTGGCAGGCGTCCAGCTCGGCGCGCGGGCGCAGCATGCCCAGGCCATGCGGACAGAAGACGCGCGCCACGCTTTCGCGGGCCTCGTCCATGTCGTGGCTCTCGAAAAGCCGGTAGCGCTGCAGCGGCAGCGGTGTGTGCATGGCGTGTTCCATAGGCTGGGCAGAACGTAGCAAAAACCACCCGCTCCCACAATTCGGACCATTCCCCGGGAGCCGATTTCTGCGCGCCAGGGACAGTGCCTGCGCTTGCCGGATGCCTGCGCGGCCCGGCCCCCCGTAACGTGTGCTGCACAGGCCAGCCCGGCCTGGCATCCACACGGGAGAACAAGCGTCATGTTCAAGGGACTCGAAGGCAAAAGCGCCATCGTCACCGGCGGCTCCACCCTGATAGGCGCAGGCGTGGTGCGTGCGCTGCACGCGGCCGGCGTGAAGGTGGTCATTGCCGACATCGATGCCGACAACGGCCAGGTGCTGGCTGATGCGCTGGGCGAGGGCGCGCTTTTCGTGCGCACCGACATCACCGACGACGCGCAGGTCGCCGCCTGCGTGCAGCAGGCGTGCAGCCGACACGGCGGCGTGCACATCCTGGTCAACCTGGCCTGCTCGTATGTAGACGAAGGCCTGCAGTCGCCGCGTGCCGACTGGCTGGCCTCGTTCAACGTGAACGTGGCCAGCGCCGTGGCCATGCTGCAGGCCGTGCACCCGCACATGGTGGCCGCCGGTGGCGGGGCCGTGGTGAACTTCACCAGCATCTCTTCGGAAGCGGCGCAGACGGGGCGCTGGCTCTACCCGGCCAGCAAGGCGGCCATGAAGCAGCTCACGCGCAGCATGGCCATGGACCTGGCGGCCGATGGCATCCGCGTCAACAGCGTCTGCCCGGGCTGGACCTGGTCGGCGGTGATGGACCGGCTCAGTGGCGGCGACCGCGCCAAGACCGACCGCGTGGCCGCGCCCTTTCACCTGCTGGGCCGCGTGGGCGATCCGCATGAGGTGGCCCAGGTGGTGCTGTTCCTGTGCTCGGACCATGCCAGCTTCGTGACGGGGGCCGACTACGCGGTGGACGGCGGCTACGGCGCCATGGGGCCCGAGCGCGCCGTGGCCGCCATTCCCCAATTGATGGACTAGCACGCAGTACGGACACGGAGCCGCAAGGAGACAGCCATGAAGAAAATCGCCATCGTCGGAGCCGGCCAGTCGGGCCTGCAACTGGGCCTGGGCCTGCTGGCCGCGGGCCATCAGGTCACGATACTGAGCAACCGCACGGCGCAGGACATCGCCCAGGGCCGGGTCATGTCCAGCCAGTGCATGTTCGACAGCGCGCTGCAGATAGAGCGCGGCCTGAGCCTGGACCACTGGTCGCGCGAATGCCCGGTGGTCGAGGGCATCGGCCTGTGCGTGCCGCATCCGGCGCAGCACGGCGGGAAAGCGGCCGACAAGGCCATCGACTGGGCGGCGCGTCTGAACGCGGGCGCGCAGTCCGTGGACCAGCGCCTGAAGATCCCCGCATGGATGGACGACTTCCGCCGCCAGGGCGGCGAGCTGGTGCTCAAGGACGCGGGCATCGCCGAACTGGAGGAATGCACGCGCAGCCATGACCTGACCCTGGTCGCCAGCGGCAAGGGCGAGATATCGAGGCTGTTCGAGCGCGATGCCCACCGCTCGCGCTTCGACCAGCCCCAGCGGGCGCTGGCGCTGACCTATGTGACGGGCATGAAGCCGCGCGAGCCGTTCTCCGCCGTGTCCTTCAACCTGCTGCCGGGCGTGGGCGAGTATTTCGTGTTCCCGGCGCTGACGACCACGGGCCCCTGCGAGATCATGGTGTTCGAGGGCGTGCCCGGCGGCCCCATGGACTGCTGGGGCGATGTGAAGACACCGGAGCAGCACCTGGAACGCAGCCGCTGGATCCTCGACACCTTCGTGCCCTGGGAGGCCGAGCGCTGCCGCGACATTGCGCTGACCGATGACAACGGCATCCTCGCGGGCTGCTTCGCCCCCACGGTGCGCAAGCCCGTGGCCACGCTGCCGTCGGGGCGCAAGGTGCTGGGCATGGGCGACGTGGTGGTGCTCAACGACCCCATCACGGGCCAGGGCTCCAACAACGCGGCCAAGTGCGCCGACACCTATCTGCGCAGCATCCTGGCGCGCGGCAATGGCGACGGAAATCGTGACGGCAATGGCGCATTCGACGCCGCCTGGATGCAGCAGACCTTCGACCGCTACTGGTTCGGCTATGCGCAATGGGTCACGCAGTGGACCAACATGCTGCTGGCGCCACCGCCGCCCCATGTGCTCAAGCTGCTGGCCAGCGCGGGCACGCTGGCACCGCTGGCCAGCGCCTTTGCCAACGGCTTCGATGACCCGCGCACCTTCTTCCCCTGGTTCGCGGACGCGGGCGAGGCAGACCACTACATCGACAGCTGCGCGGCCATCGCCGCCATGGCAGCCGTCCCTGCCTAGCCGCAGAGGCCGCCATGAGCACATGCGAAACCCCGGCCGCCGCCACGGCCTGCTCCTTCGATCCGCGCGAGCTGCGCAAGGCCTTCGGCCAGTTCACCACGGGCGTGACCGTCATCACCACGCGCGCGCCGGACGGGCGGCGCGTGGGCATGACGGCCAACTCGTTCTCCTCGGTCTCGCTGGACCCGCCGCTGGTGCTGTGGAGCCTGGCGCGCCAGGCGCCCAGCGTCTGCGATTTCCAGGGCGCCAGCCACTTCGCCATCCACGTGCTGGCTGCGGGCCAGCACCTTCTGTCGCGGCGCTTTTCCACGCCGCAGCAAGACAAGTTCGTCGGCCTGGACTGCGCGGAAGGCCCGGCCGGCGTGCCCCTGATCGATGGCGTGCTGGCCCGCTTCGTCTGCCGCAACGTCCGGCAATACGATGGCGGCGACCACCTCATCTTCATCGGCCAGGTCGAGCGCTGCGAACGCTTCGACGGCGAGCCCCTGGCCTTTCACGCGGGCTACTATCAGGTGACGGTGCGGCACCCCGAGTGCGTATGACGGGTCATGAAAAAAGCGGCACCGCAGCTTTCCCCACCCTTTGAAACGGAGGCAACCCATGCAGCAGAAAGAACCCCCGGCAAGCCGCCATGTGCGCATCAACGCGCTGGACGGCAGCGGCAGCTTCAACGCCTACCTGGCCGTGCCGGCCTCGGGCAGCGGCCCCGGCCTGGTGCTGGCGCAGGAGATCTTCGGCGTCAACGCCACCATGCGCGAGGTGGCCGACTACTACGCCGAAGAAGGTTACGTGGTGCTGGTGCCCGACCTGTTCTGGCGCCAGCAGCCCGATGTGGAGCTGGGCTACACGCCGGCGGACTGGGAGCGCGCTTTCGGTTTCTACAAGGGATTCGACGAGGCCCTGGGCGTGCAGGACATCCAGGCCTGCCTGAACGCCTTGCGCCAGCGCCCCGAGGTCACGGACGGCAAGGCCGGCGTGCTGGGCTTTTGCCTGGGCGGCAAGCTGGCCTACCTGGCCGCCTGCCGCACCGATGCCGATGCGGTGGTCGGCTACTACGGTGTGGGCATCGAGGCGGCGCTGGACGAGGCCGAGCGCATCCGCTGCCCGCTCACCTTGCATGTGGCCGAGCTCGACGCCTTCTGCCCGCCCGAGGCGCGCCAGCGCATCGTCCAGGCGCTGGGCGGTCGTCCCGGCGTGGCCGTGCACGTCTATCCGGGCGTGGACCATGCCTTCGCGCGCAAGGGCGGCGACCATTTCCACCGGGCCTCGGCGCTGATGGCGCACGAGCGCAGCATTGCCACGCTCAAGTCCGCCATCGGCCCGCATTTCGACCTGGCCGCGCTGTGGGACAAGCACTGCGAGTACGAGTTCGCCACGCGCAACGTGGACGACACCATGGCCACCATGGTGGCCGAGCCCTATGTGAACCACATCCCCACCATGACCGGCGGCGTGGGCTTCAGCAACCTGCACGCCTTCTATACGAACCACTTCGTCAACAGCAATCCGCCCGACACGTCGCTGACCCCGATTTCACGCACGGTGGGGGCCTCGCAGGTGGTGGACGAGATGCTGTTCTGCTTCACGCACACCACCGAGATCCCGTGGATGCTGCCCGGCGTGCGGCCCACGGGGCGGCGCGTGGAGATCCCGCTGCTGGCCGTGGTCAAGTTCCGGGGCGACAAGCTCTACCACGAGCACATCTACTGGGACCAGGCCAGCGTGCTGGTGCAGGTGGGCCTGCTGGACCCGGCGCTGCTGCCCGTGGCGGGCGTGGAGACGGCCCGCAAGCTGCTGGACGAGACCCTGCCTTCCAACGAACTGCTCACGCGCTGAGCGCGGCGCGGGCGCACGGGTTTCACCCTGCGCCCGCTGGCGGCCTGCAGGCCGCCAGGGCTCTCAGGGTTGCCACCAATGTTGATATGTCAACATTGGTGGATCATGCGGCCATCGCAATCGCCATCGCCGCCCGGTTTCCTCCGCCCAATGCCCCGCCCACGCACATCCACGATCCCTGCCGCCGATGCCGCCACCGGCCCTGCACCGGACACGCAGGTCTGCCCCCAGACGCTGGCGCTGGAGGATTTCATCACCTTCCGCCTGGGCGCGTTGTCCAATGCGCTGCAGACCCAGGTGACGCGGCACTACATTGCACCGGCATCGCCCGTGGGGCTGACCGAGTGGCGGCTCATGGGCCAGATCCAGCGCCATGGCGAGCTGCATGCCAGCGCGCTGTCGCGCCTGAGCCTGATGGACAAGGCCCAGATCAGCCGCGCGCTGCAGCCGCTGATCGACCGGGGCTGGGTGCTGCGCCGCGCCGACCCGCAGCACGCGCGGCGCCACCTGCTGCAGCTGAGCGAAGCAGGGCAGGCGCTCTTCGACGAGGTGCTGTCCCGCGCACGCCCCTACCAGGCGGCCCTGCTCAATGCCCTGACGGCCGATGAGCGCGCCATGCTGGACCGCATCCTGGACAAGCTGGGCCGTGCCTCCCAAGCGCTGGACCAAGGGCTGGACCAGGGACTGGACCAGGGGCTGGATGCCTGATTTCCCCACAAGCCACTGCACAACCCACCTCAAGACCCACCTCAGAACCCACCCCACGAGCCACACCATGAATTGCTCCATGCACCCTGAAGAGCGGGCCGCCCGCATCGAACTGGCCGCCTGCTACCGCGTCTTCGCCATGCTGGGCTGGGACGAGCTGATCTACAACCACATCACGGTGCGCCTGCCCGACAGCGTGACGGGCGGTGAAAAGCAGTTCCTGATCAATCCCTTCGGCCTGCATTACGAAGAGGTCACGGCCAGCAACCTGGTACGCATCAATGTGCGCGGCGAGGTGCTGGACGGCTCGCGGCATCCGGTGAATCCGGCCGGCTTCGTGGTGCATGCGGCCATCCACGACGGGCTGCCGGGCGCGCACTGCGTGATGCACACGCACACCACCTCGGGCATGGGCGTGGCCTGCCTGGAGCAGGGCCTGTCGCAAAGCAACTTCTACAGCGCCCAGCTGCACGGCATGGTGGCCTACCATGACTTCGAGGGCATCACCATCCATGCCGACGAAGGGCCGCGCCTGCTGGCCAGCATCGGCCACCGCAAGGCCGTGATCCTGCGCAATCACGGCCTGCTCAGCTGGGGCAGCGACCTGCCCCAGGCCTTCGTGGTGCTGTGGACGCTGCAGCGCGCCTGCGACGTGCAGATGGCCACCCTGTCCATGGGGGCGCCGCGCATGGTCTCCGACGCCATGGCCCGGCGCTGCAACGAGGACTCGCTGACCTTCAACGACAGCCACGGCGGTGCCCGCGATGTGTTCGACCATCTGGTGCGCCGTGTGAACCGGCGCGACAGCAGCTATCTCGATCTTTGAACCCGGAGCTTCCCTCGCATGACCATGGAACAGACAAGCATTTCATTCGACAAGGCCTGCATCTTCGGCGCCGGTGCCATCGGCGGCTGGATGGGCGCGGCCCTGGCCCGCGCCGGCTGCCAGCTCAGCGCCGTGGCGCGCGGCGCCGCGCTGCAGGCCCTGCGCACCGAGGGCCTGACCCTGGTGCACGGCGAGCAGCGCGAGCACTTCGCGCTGCGTGCCGAACAGGACCCGGCCGCCCTGGGCGTGCAGGACCTGGTCATCATCTCCGTCAAGGCGCCGGGCATGCCCGATGTGGCCGAGCGCATCGCCCCGCTGATCGGCCCGCAGACCGTGGTACTCACGGCCATGAACGGCGTGCCCTGGTGGTTTTTGCACGGCGGTGTCGATGCCAGCGTGCGCGGTAGGCAGCTGAAAGCCGTGGACCCTGAAGGCCGCATTGCGCAAGCCATCCCGCTGGGTCAGGTGCTGGGCTCGGTGGTCCATGCCAGCTGCTCCAACGATGCGCCCGGCGTGGTGCGCCGCCACTTCGGCAACAGCCTGATCCTGGGCGAGCCCCTGGCCACAGGACCCGGCCAGCCGCCCACGCCGCGCCTGGCGGCACTGGCCCAACTGCTGCAGCGTGGCGGCATCGAGGCCAAGGTCTCCGACAATATCCAGCGCGACGCCTGGTACAAGCTCTGGGGCAACATGACCGTCAACCCCGTCAGCGCGCTGACGGGCGCCACCTCGGACCGCATCCTGGGCGACGAGCTGGTGCGCGGCCTGATCACGCGCGTGATGCTGGAGGCCAAGGAAATCGGCGCGCGCATCGGCCTGCCCATCAACGAATCGCCCGAAGACCGCCATGCGGTCACGCTCAAGCTGGGCGCCTTCAAGACCTCCATGCTGCAGGACGTGGAAGCGGGCAAGCCCGTGGAACTCGATGCCCTGGTGGGCGCGGTGCGCGAAATGGGCCAGCTGTGCGGCGTGGACACGCCCTTCACGGATGCGCTGCTGGGCCTGGCGCGGCTGCAGGCGCGGCAAAAGGGGCTGATGGCCTGACGCCGCAAAGGCCAGTACCGGCCTGCAGCGCGCAACCGTAGACTACGCCTCCATGACTTCCGCCAAGAACCCCGCCTCGCCCTGGTCCACGCTGTGCGTGGTGGCCACCACCGTCCCCAGCGCCGAGGAGGCCGCCCATCTGGCGCGCAGCCTGGTGCAGCAGCAGGCCGCGGCCTGCGTGCAGGTGGAGCCCATCACCTCGCACTACGTGTGGGAGGGCGAGATGCACGCCACGCCCGAGTGGCGGCTGGTCTGCAAGACCCTGCCCGACGTGCTGGAGCGCCTGGCCCGGCTGCTGCGCGCCGGCCACAGCTACAGCGTGCCGCAGATCACCATGCGCACCGAGCGCTGCATGGCCGACTATGCGCAGTGGCTGCGTTCCCAGGTCTCGACCCGGGACGTGGCGGACACTGCAGACATGGCCGCCGCGCCCCGCATCACTGTGGCGTGACGTTGGCGGCCTTGATCACGGGCACCCAGGTCGCTGTCTCCTTGCGGATCAGCTCGCCGAAGGCGCTGCCCGTGACCACCCAGGGCTCGATCCCCTGCAGGTCCAGCTGCCTGACCACGGCCGGCGTGTTGAAGATCTCCTGAATATCCTTTTCCAGCTGCTTTAGCACGGCCGGCGGTGTCTTCTTTGGCGCCATCACGCCGTACCAGGACGAGATGGCAATGCCCGGCACGCCCGCCTGGGCCAGCGTGGGCACATCAGGCAGGTACTTGCTGCGCGCCGGGTCGGTCACGGTCAGCGCACGCAGCTTGCCCGACTGCACATGCGGCAGCAGCGCGGGCACATTGCCCACGATCATCGGCACCGTGCCGCCCAGCACATCGTTGAGGCCGGGCGCCGTGCCCTTGTAGGCCACGTGCAGGATGTCGGCACCGGTCTGCTGCTTGAACAGCTCACCGGCCAGATGCAGGCTGGAGCCCACGCCGGGCGAGGCATAGCTGATGGTGGCCGGCCTGGCCTTGGACAGGGCCACCAGCTCCTGCACCGTTTTGGCCGGCACGCCAGGGTGCACGGCGATCACATTGGCCGCCTTGGCCAGCGAAGCCACGGGCGCGAAGTCCGTCTCCACGCTGTAGCCGGGCCTGGCCAGCAGCGTGGGATTGATGGTCAGGTTGCCCTGGGGCACGACCAGCAGCGTATGGCCGTCCGCCGCGGCACGCTTGACCATGTCGATGCCGATATTGCCGTTGGCCCCGGGCTTGTTCTCCACCACCGAAGTCTGCTTGTAGCGCTCGGCCAATCCCGTGGACAGCAGGCGGGCCAGCGCATCGACCGGGCCACCGGGCGGGAAGGGCGCGACGATGGTGAAAGGCTTGGCAGCCAGCTGCTGCTGCGCGGCGGCATCCTGGGCCAGGGCGCTCTGGCATGCGGCTGCTGCCAGCAGGGCGGCAGCGCCGAGCAAGGTGGGGGCTTTCATGGGGAACTCCGGGGAACAAGGCAAGGCAGGTACAAGCAAAAGAAATGCCTGAGGGCTATCGATTGTTTCCTGTATAAAACAACGTTCTTCTTATAAATCAATGCAAAGCATAAAACCTGCGGCTTGATTCGAATCAAGGGAAAACCCTTGCCTGCATGCCTGGGCATTCGCTGCGCTCGCATGCCCATGAAAAAAGGAGCGCAGCGCGCTCCTTTGGGTGGTGGTGTGCCGGGTGGCCTCAGGACAGCAGCGCCTGCGCGAATTCCCTGGCGTTGAAGGTCTCCAGGTCTTCGACCTTTTCGCCCACGCCGATGAAGTACACGGGGATCGGCCGTTCCTGGGCAATGGCGGCCAGCACGCCGCCCTTGGCCGTGCCGTCGAGCTTGGTGACGATCAGGCCCGTGAGCTGCAGTGCATCGTCAAAGGCGCGCACCTGGGCCAGCGCGTTCTGGCCGGTGTTGCCGTCGATGACCAGCAGCACCTCGTGCGGTGCCGTGGCATCGGCCTTGGTGACCACGCGGCGGATCTTGCGCAGCTCTTCCATCAGGTGCAGCTGGGTGGGCAGGCGGCCCGCCGTGTCCACCAGCACCACATCCTTCTTGCGGGCGCGGCCGGCGGTGACGGCATCAAAGCTCACGGCTGCAGGATCACCGCCTTCCTGGCTGACGATCTCCACCGTGTTGCGGTTGGCCCAGACGCCGAGCTGCTCGCGCGCGGCGGCGCGGAAGGTGTCGGCGGCAGCCAGCAGCACGCTCTGGCCTTCGTCGGCCAGATGCTTGGTCAGCTTGCCGATGGAGGTGGTCTTGCCTGCGCCGTTGACGCCAGCGACCATGACCACGGTAGGCTGGTGCTCGCCGATGATCAGCGGCTTTTCCAGCGGGCGCAGCAGGTCGGCCAGTGCATCGGCCAGCAGGGCCTTGACGGCTGCAGGGTCGGTGGCCTTGGCTTCCTTGACGCGGCGGCGCAGGTCGGTGAGCAGGTGCTCGGTGGCCTTGACGCCGGTGTCTGCCATCAGCAGGGCGTCTTCCAGCTCTTCGTACAGCGCATCGTTGATCTGCGTGCCGGTGAAGACCGTAGCGATGCTGCTGCCGGTCTTGCGCAGTCCGGCCTTGAGGCGCTGCATCCAGTTCTGGCGGCTGGCGCCTTCGGCTTCGGGCTTGGCCGTGGGCTCGGGTGCGGCAATGAAGTCGGCAGGCGCGAGCGTGGAAGCAGCAGCAGTGGGTGCAGCGGGTGCGGCAGGCGGGGCGGCATCGCCCTTGCCGCCGCCGAAGGGCTTGCGCCACCAGGCGCTGCCGGTGTCGGCTGCGGCCGGTGGGGCAGGCGTGCCAGGGGGCAGGTCTGGGGCACGGTCCTGCGGCGGGGTTGCGGGAATGCCGGCCTCTTCAGGCGCGGCGCTGCTGTCCGCCGGGGAAATCTCGGCGGAGGAGGGGGTGGGCTTTTTCTTGAAAAAACTGAACATCGGCAGGTTCTTAGAATCACAGCATTCTATGAAACATGCACTCACCCTCCTGGGCTTAATGGCCTGCATGGGCACCGGGGCTGCTTTGGCAGCCCCGGATGCATCCTCTTCCTCCCCTTCGTCACTGCTGCAGACGGTGGCCAGCCAGGCCGCAGGCGGCCAGCGGTCCGCCACAGCAGCGCAGCAATTCACCCTGAAGAACGGCATGCAGCTCATCGTGCAGCCCGACCGGCGCGCGCCCACGGCCGTGCACATGGTCTGGGTGCGCGTGGGCGCCATCGACGAGGTGGACGGCACCTCGGGCGTGGCCCACGCGCTCGAGCACATGATGTTCAAGGGCTCGCGCAAGGTGGCGCCCGGCGAGTTCTCACGCCGGGTGGCGGCCCTGGGCGGCCAGGAGAACGCTTTCACCAGCCGCGACTACACGGGCTACTACCAGCAGATTCCGTCCAGCCGGCTGGAGGAAGTGATGAAGCTCGAATCCGACCGCTTCGCCAACAACCACTGGCCCGACAGCGAGTTCAAGAAGGAGATCGAGGTCATCAAGGAAGAGCGCCGCATGCGCACCGAGGACCAGCCGCGCGCCGTGCTCATGGAGCAACTGATGGCGGCGACCTTCATGGCCTCGCCCTACCACCGGCCCGTGATCGGCTGGATGAGCGATCTGGACGCCCTGACGCCCGGCGACGTGCGCGATTTCCACAGCCGCTGGTATGTGCCCGGCAATGCCACCGTCGTCATTGCCGGTGATGTGGACGTTGCCAAGGTCCGCGCCTGGGCAGAGAAGTACTACGGCAGCATTCCCGCACGCGCCGTGCCGGTGCGCAAGCCGCGCACCGAGCCTGCGCAGATCGGCATCCGCCGCATCGAGGTCAAGCAGCCGGCCGAGCAGGCCCTGGTGGCACTGGCCTTCCGTGCGCCCTCGCTGACGCGCGTCAGCGATCTGCAGGCCGATGACCGCGATGCGCTGGCGCTGCTGGTGCTCTCGGCCGTGCTCGACGGCTATGACGGCGCCCGCCTGGAGCGGGCCCTGGTCCAGGGCGAAGGCCGCGTGGCCGACGGCGCGGGCAGCTCCATGTCGCTCATGAGCCGCGGCCCCGGCCTGTTCATGCTGACGGGCGTGCCCGCCACCGGCAAGACTGCGGCCGAGGTCGAGGCCGCGCTGCGCGCCGAAGTGGCCAAGGTCGCCAGGGACGGCGTCGAGCCTGCCGAACTGGAGCGCGTGAAGACGCAATGGATGGCCTCCAATGTCTATGAGCGCGACTCGGTCATGGGCCAGGCCCAGAGCCTGGGCAATTACTGGATACAGGGCATGCCGCTGGATGCGGAAGACCAGTTGCTGGCCCAGCTTCGCACCATCACGCCCGATGACGTCAAGCGCGTGGCGGCCAAGTACTTTGGCGATGACCAGCTCACGGTGGGCACCCTGGTGCCGCAGCCCCTGCCTGAAGGCGGCAAGCCCCGCCGCACCGACGCGGGTGCCGGCATTGGCGGACCCCTGCATTGATGCCCCCGAAGCACGCTGGAGTGAAGATGAAGAACATGAAAAAGATGGTGGCCAGCTCCGTGCTGGCAAGCGTGGGCCTGGGCTTTGGCGCCACGTCCGCATGGGCCTTGCTGCCCATCCAGCACTGGACCCAGCCCAGCGGGGCGCAGGTCTGGCTGGTGGACAGCCCGGGCATTCCCATGGTCGATGTGCAGATGGATTTCGACGCCGGCAGCCGGCGCGATCCCGCCAACCAGGTCGGCCTGGCCAGCGCCGTGGCGCTGATGGCGTCCAAGGGCGTCACGGCCCAGGGCAGCGCGCCTGCTCTCGATGAAAACGGCCTGGGCCAGGCCTGGGCCGATCTGGGTGCCAGCTTTGGCGCCCAGGCGGGCCGCGACAGCTTCAGCTACGGGCTGCGCTCCCTGACCGAGCCTGCGCTGCTGCAGCGCGCCGTGGCCCTGGCCGCGCGCCAGATCGCCAGCCCCAGCTGGCCGCAGGATGTGTGGCTGCGCGAGCGCGAGCGCTGGACTGCGGCCATCAAGGAATCGGACACGCGCCCCGGAACAGTGGCCGGCAAGGCCCTGAGCCAGGGCGTGTTCGGTACCCACCCCTACGGTGCGCGTGCCATGGCCGAGAGCCTGTCGCGCATCGACCTGTCGGACATGCAGTCCTTCCACCGCCGGCTGATCGCCGCCTGCCGTGCCAAGGTCAGCATCGTCGGCGCCGTCAGCCGCGAGCAGGCCGACCAGCTGGTGCAGCAACTGCTGGCTCCGCTGCAGGCGGCGCAGGGCCAGGATGCGGGCGCCTGCGCTCCGCTGCCCGACGTGCCCAAGGTGCAGGCGCTCAAGGCGCCGGTCAACGAGAACATCCCCTTCGCCTCGGCCCAGGCGCAGGTGCTGATCGCCCAGCCCGGCATTGCACGCAACAGCCCGGACTTCATGGCCGTGCTCGTGGGCAACCACATCCTGGGCGGCGGAGGCTTCACCTCACGGCTGACCGAGGAAGTGCGCGAAAAGCGCGGCCTGAGCTACAGCGTCTACAGCGACTTCTCGCCGGGCCTGGACGCGGGTGCCTTCACGATCGCCCTGCAGACACGCCCCGACCAGGCGGCCGAGGCCTTGAAGGTGTCGCAGGACACGCTGCGCCGCTTTGTCGCCGACGGCCCGACCGAGAAGGAGCTCAAGGCCGCCAAGGACAATCTGATCGGCGGCTTTGCGCTGCGCATAGACAGCAACCGCAAGCTGCTGGGCAATGTGGCCAACATCGCGTGGAACGGCCTGCCGCTGGACTATCTGGAGCACTGGACCGAGCGCGTGCAGGCGCTGACCGTGCGTGATGTGCGCGAGGCCATGCAGCGCATGCTGCAGCCCGATCGCATGGTGACCGTCGTCGTGGGAGGCAAGCAATGAGCCGCAACAGCATCAAACTGCATACCCCTGCCGGCAAGCGCTGGCTGGAAAAGGCCACGGCCGAGGCCGCGGCGCCCAAGGCGCCTGCCGCAGCACCGGCCGCAAAGGCAAAGGCGGGCAAGCCGGCACCCTCGGGTGCGGGCGAGGTCCGCATCATCGGCGGCCAGTGGCGCCGCACGCGTCTGCCCGTGGCGCAGCGCCCGGGCCTGCGCCCCACGCCGGACCGCGTGCGCGAGACCCTGTTCAACTGGCTGGGCCAGGACCTGACGGGCTGGCACTGCCTGGACGCCTTCGCGGGCACGGGTGCGCTGGGCTTCGAGGCCGCATCGCGCGGCGCGACCAGCGTGCTGATGAACGAGCAGGACGCCGCCCTGGTGCTGCAGCTGCAGCGCCTGCGCGAGCGCCTGGACGCCCAGTCCGTGCGCGTGCTGCGCGGCGATGGCATCGGCTGCCTGCGCCAGGTGGCGCCGGGCACGCTGGACCTGGTGCTGATCGATCCGCCGTTCGACCATGCCGAGCTGTTCGAGCCTGCGCTGAAGGCCGCTGCGCTGGCCGTCTCCGCCCAGGGCTATGTCTATCTGGAGGCGCCCCAGGCCTGGACCGAGGAGCAACTGGCCGAGGCTGGCGGCCTGCAGCTGTTCCGCCATCTCAAGGCGGGTGCCGTCCACGCCCATCTGCTGCGCAAGGCCGCGCAGGACGAGTAGGCTGGCGCCGCAGCCGTGTTCCAGCGCAGGAATGCGGCTGTCGCGCAGCCGACGGGCCATGCTGCAGTGCAATGCATAATGCGCCATCCGTGCCGGACCAGGGCACGCGCAGCCAAGGAAAGTGAACGCCATGAGCCACGACGTGATTGCCGTCTACCCCGGAACCTTCGATCCGATCACGCTGGGCCACGAAGACGTGGTGCGCCGTGCGACCCAGCTGTTCAGCCACGTCATCGTGGCCGTGGCGGCCGGCCACCACAAGAAGACCATGTTCAATCTCGAGGAACGCATGGAGATGGTGCGCGAGGCCGTGTCCATCTATCCCCATGTCCAGGTCGAGAGCTTTCATGGCCTGCTGCGCGACTTCGTGGTCGAGCGCGGCGGCAAGGCCATGGTGCGCGGCCTGCGTGCGGTCACCGACTTCGACTACGAGTTTCAGCTTGCCGGCATGAACCGCACGCTGATGCCCGAGGTGGAAACCGTCTTCCTCACGCCCAGCGACCGCTACCAGTTCATCAGCAGCACCTTCGTGCGCGAGATCGCCACGCTGGATGGCGAGATCGACAAGTTCGTCTCGCCCAACGTGCGCACGCGACTGCTTGAGAAGGTGCAGGCCAATCGCGCTCCTTGAGAGAGGGAGGCCGGCCAGGCGCCTTGGCCCGCCCCCATGACGAGTTCACGATATCAGGCGCTCTGCGTGGCGGCACTTGCATTCACGGCCGCATGCACGAATTCCAGCTTGCGCCGCGCGCCCATTGAAAGAGCGAACGGATAGGCATCCCCGTGGCCCAGGCTGCGGTTGAGGCTGTTGGTCAGCAGCGTCAGCGGCACCCACTGGTCCAGCATGGTGCCGAAGTCCGGCCGGGCAGGGACCGCGAACGGGTCCTGCACGCACAGCGCGGCCGGCGTTCCCATGCCCGCCGCCGTGCCTGCGCCTCCTGGCAAGGTGATGCAGGTGCCATAGCTGGCCGCAGTCTCCAGCAGATCCACCATGTGAAGGTAGTGGGCCCAGCTTTCGGCCCAGTCTTCCCACGGGTGGGAGGTGGCATAGGCGCTGACGAAGTTGTCGCGCCACTGCCCATCCAGCGGGCTGCGTGCGTAGTAGTTCTGCAGGGCCTGGGCATAGTCCTGGCGCTCGTCGCCGAACAGGCGGCGGAATTCCTCGAGACGGCCCGCGCCCACCACCAGCCTGTCCCAGAAGAAGTGGCCGGACTCGTGGCGCAGATGGCCCACCAGCGTCCGGTAGGGCTCATGCAGCGCCTGGCGGCGCCGGGCACGCTCGGCATCGTCGGCCTCCACCACGTTCAGCGTGATGGTGCCGTTGGCATGGCCGGTCATCACCGGCGCCTGCCCGGGCAGGTCGGCCAGCAGCTCGAAGCGCGGCCCGTCCTCTCCAGGCCTGGGGCCCAGGCCCAGGCGGGCCAGCGTATAGAACAGCTGGCGCTTGGCCGCCTCGATCTTGGTCCAGCGCAAGGCATTGGCCGGGTCTGACAGATCGGGCAGCCAGCGTGTCTGGCGGCAGGATTCGCACAGCGCGTGGGGGTCGTCGGCGGGCAGGGCGAAGTTGCACTGGCCCACAGGCCCCCGGTGGCTGCACATCTTGTAGAGGCGGCCTGGCGGCTTGCCTGCGCCCAGGGAGGACAGGCTCTCCCACAGCGCGCTGTCCCGCGCGCCGGAAACCGGTCGCAGGCAAGCCACATGCAGTCGCTCTGGCAGGAAGGCCAGGGTGGCGCCGCAGTGCACGCATTGAACGCTGTCGAAGAAAACCGGGTGGCCGCAGGCATCGCAGTTGAAAACTCGCATGTCGGTCACTTTACGCCGTATGCCCTGGCGCCATGAAAAATGATTCCCATGTCGCCCTGGCGCTGCAAGGTCAGATTCCCCCAAGGGTGGTTTTCACCGGGGTGGCCCTGCAATGAAAAAAGGCCGGATGACACCGGCCTTTCGATGGCCCCATGGGGGCCTGCATCAGGGGCGAACCACGATGCTGTTGCGCACTTCGCGCACGTTCTTGGTGGTGCGTGCGATCTCGGCAGCGCGGGCCTTTTCCGACTCCGACTTGGCAAAGCCCGACAGTTGCACCGTGCCGTTCAGGGTCTCGACGCTGATGGAGGTGGCCGAGACGCTCTTGTCCTCTGCCATCTTGGCCTTCACGGCAGTGGTGATGCCGGCGTCATCCACATACGAACCCACGGTCTGCTGGTCGCGGGCTACGGAGCAGGCGGTGGTGCCGAGCACGGTGGCGCCGGCGACGAGAGCGAAAGCGATGGCACGGGTGTACTTTTGCATGGTCAGTTCTTTCTTGGACAAGAAATTGAGGGAAACGGTAGTCGAGGGAACTCGGGGGGCTGGGCTGCAGCTCACTTGCGCGAGCGGGAGCTCATGAAGAACGCGGTGGCCAGGGCTGCGCCCGTGGCTGCTGCCAGCAGCATGGAGCGGCCAGGCTGCTCGATGACATAGCGCGTGGTGGCTTCCGTGGCAGATTGCAGCTGGCGGCGGGCGCGGTCGGAGCTGTCGGCGCAGAAGTTGATTCCGCGCGTGGCCAGTTCCTGGGCACGTGCCGCGAGGTCGTCGATGACGGGATTCAGTTCACGCTCGATGGACTTCACGCCTTCCTCGGCCTTGTCCAGAGCATTTGCTGCAGTGCGGCGTGTGGTGTTGACGGCTTCCTTGGCAGTGTCTGCTACGTCCTGGGTAACGTCCTTGGCGGTATCGGCGGCTTTGTTCACGGCTTTCTCGGCTTGGCTCATTGGTTCTATCTCCTCAAAACTTGCATGAATGGGAAAGGCGGTGGGGCTGCCGGGCTGGCTGCCCGCAGGAGGCGGGCTTGGGCTGGCAGGTGGCTGAAGGCGGCGCCGCCGCTACTTCTTGATCAGGCTCATCACAAAGGTGACTACAGCCATGATCACGAAAATATAGAACAGGATCTTGGCGATGCCTACAGCACCTGCCGCAATTCCGCCAAAGCCGAAGATGGCGGCGACGAGAGCGATCACGAAAAACACGATGGCGTAGTGCAGCATGTAGAACTCCTTGGTTGTTCATTGCCAAGAAACGGCATCTGGCTGTCAGGAGCCGAGTGCTGTTCCCATGCGATTGACTGTACCGAGCCGCCCGAGGCCGGATTGACGGTGCCCGGCGTGGCATGGCGTCAGGGTTAGGCAGGGGGTGGGTGTAGGAAAAGCGCCGGCCCGCAGTGCCCATCAAGAAAAACCCCTGCCAGGGCGGTGCCGGGCAGGGGTTGTGCGTGCAGGCGATGCGTCGTGGTCAGGCGGATGCCGGGCTCAGCGGAATGACGGCGGAGATGGCCGTGCCCTTGCCCAGTTCGGAGGAGACGGTCAGCCGCCCGCCTGCCGCCTCCACGCGATGGCGCATGCCGGCCAGCCCGTGGGAGTTGGGGCGCATGGCCGAGGTCTCGAAGCCCTCGCCATCGTCCTGGATCTGCACCGTCACATAGGTCGGGTAGTTGTGCACGGAGACCAGTACGTGGCTGGCCTTGGCGTATTTGCCGATATTGGTCAGCGACTCCTGCACGATGCGGTAGACCGTGAGCTGGGTCGACTCCGGCAGCTCCACCTGCTCCAGGTTCGCTGTGACCTCGATGCCGCTGCGCTCGCCGAATTCGCGTGCCAGGATTTCCAGCGCCGTGGTCAGGCCCAGGTTGGACAGGGACGAAGGACGCAGGTCCTCGATGATGCGGCGCTTGAGGGCAATGCCGCTGTTGAGCGTCTCCACCAGATGGCTGACGCGCTCTCCCACGTCGGGGGCGCTGAGGTCGATCTTGGATTTGAGCCGGGCCACATCGAGCTTGGCCGCCGTCAGCAGTGAGCCCAGTTCATCGTGCAGCTCGCGCGCCAGGTGGCCGCGCTCATCCTCGCGCACCTGCTGCAAGTGGTTGGCCAGCTCCGTCAGCGTGGCCGTGCGTTCGCGCACCAGGGCTTCAAGGCGGTTGCGCTCGTCACGCTGGATTTCCTGCTCGCGCTGATGGGCCTGCTGCAGCGCGTGGGCCTGGCGCAGGTACATGAAAAAGCCCAGCACGCCCAGCGCGGTCACCGTGGCAATGCCTATGCGCGACAGCGACAGCGTGTGCTCGATATCCTGCAGGTTCTTGGCCGAGCGCTCGTCTATGCCTGACAGCAGCTTGCCTGTGTAGTCCCGGATGGCATCCATGTTCTCCATGCCCACGTCCGTGAACATGACGAAGCGCCAGGCTTCCTCGTTGCCCTGGCGGTACAGGCGCAGGCTCAACTCCATCTCGCTCATCTTGCGCTCGACCTGGCGGGCCAGCGGCGTGAAGATGGCCAGTTCCTGGGGGTCGTAGATGAAGATCTGGCGCAACTCGTCCATGTTGTAGTTGATGGCCGTGATCGCCTTGCTGTAGGGCTCCAGGTAGCGCTCCTCCCCCGTGAGCAGGTAGCCGCGCAGGCCGGTCTCTGCATCGAGCATCAACCGCAGCAGTTGGCTGATTTCCGAGCGGGTCGCCTGGGTCTGGGTCATGGCCTCCAGCGCCTTGGTCGAGCGCTTGTAGCTGGCCTCGTTAATGCTGACAAGCAGCACGGCCGCAACGATGGCAAATGCCAGGCTGATCGCAATTCTTCGGAAATTTATCCAACGCATAAGCATCCTCTCACCTACAAGATCTTCGCCGATATTCTGCATAATTCGTGTTATCGGCAGCCGGAGCAGTTCCTGCCCCGGCCGTTACCATATATTGTTTGCACGACCGGCGTTCCTGCTGGTCCCCCGAAAAAGAGGTATTCATGATCAGAATCGGCATTGTGGACGACCATGCAATTGTGCGCTCGGGTCTGCGTCAGTTTCTCTCGGAACATGTGGACCTGCGTGTAGTCGGTGAGGCCGCCAATGGCCGTGAGGCCATCGACCTGGTCCGAGCCCACGAGATCGACGTGCTGCTGATGGACCTGTCCATGCCCGGGCAAAGCGGCATCGATGCGCTGGCCATGCTGCGGGCCAAGGCCCCGGACATGGGCATCCTGATCCTGAGCGGATATCCCGAGGAGCACTACGCGATCAACCTGATCCGCCAGGGCGCCAGTGGCTACCTGAACAAGGAATGCGATCCCCAGGAGATTGCCGAAGCGATCCGCACCGTGGCCCTGGGCCGCCGCTACCTGACGCCGGCCGTGGCCGACCTGCTGGCCCAGCAGCTCAACCGCAAGGACGATGCCCCGGCCCATGAGCAACTGTCCGAGCGTGAGTTCCAGGTCTTCCTCAAACTCGCGCGCGGCGAAACGGCAGGTGATATTGCGAAATCGCTCTCGCTGAGCGTGAAGACGGTCAGTACCTATCGCACGCGGCTTATGGAGAAAATGGGATTGTCATCCAACAGCGATCTCACGTATTACGCGCTGAAAAACCGGCTGATCGACTGATTTCCAGTCAATAGAAAATACGGGCTGCACGATTATCAAGTCGTGCAGCCTTTTTCTTTGATGGAGAGTAAAAATGCCGTGTTTTGGGTTCAGGCTGTTTTGAGTTGATTGAGCGATGCGGTGTCGATATTCATGCAATAGTCCATGAGTGCATCGATCTCATTGGACTTGTCGAAGACCGCATCCACACCGAGCTGGGCGCAGCGGCTGCGGATGTCAGGGGTGGCGTAGTTGCTGAGCACCACGATCTTCTGGTGCGGCTGGCGCTCGCGGCAGGCGGTGAGCACACCCAGGCCGCTGCCCTGGCGCAGGAACAGATCGACGATGGCCAGATCCCATGCGTCGGGGTTCTGCTGAAGCCAGTCCGTCCCCGCGCTTTCCGTCTCGGCGATGCCCACGGCCTCGACATCGGCGAGTTCCTCGAGCGTGGCGATCAGGTTCTCGCGGATCGTAGGGTTGTCTTCAACAAGATAGGTGCGCAATTTCACGGCTGTATCCAATAGGGACGCGGATGGCAATCGGAGTCCGGCGGAACCCGGCCTTCATTGTCCTGCGCGACAGCGGGCGATTGTGCCAGTGGGGGATCGGCCTGGAAGTCAGCCGATTCCTACGCCTTGTTGCCGCAAACGGGACAGTCCGGCACACGGGTGGTTTGCATGCTACTCCAATCGAGGCTGCGGCTGTCGAACATGGTCAGGCGGTTTGTTGCAGGCGTGCCAAAACCCGCGATCAGCTTGAGGGCTTCGGCCGCCTGCAGCGTGCCCATGACGCCGACCACGGGGGCGAAGACGCCCATGGTCGAGCACTGCACTTCCTCGAACTGCGCCTCCGGCGGGAACACGCAGGCATAGCAGGCGCAGTTCTCGTCGCGTGGGTCCATCACCATGAGCTGGCCGTCCAGGCGGATGGCCGCCCCCGCCACCAGGGGTACCTTGTGCCGCACGCAGGCCGCGTTGATCATGTGGCGCGTGCGGTAGTTGTCCGTGCAGTCCAGCACCACCGTGGCTTGGGGCACGAGGTCGTCGAGCAGGGCATCGTCTGCGCGCTGCTGGCGGCAATCAATGCGGATGCCGGGGTTGATGGCATGCACGGCCGTGCGTATGGATTGCACCTTGGGCTGGCCCACGCGATCGGTGGTGTGGGCAATCTGGCGCTGCAGGTTGGTCATGTCCACGGCATCGTCGTCCACCAGGGTGATGCGGCCGATGCCGGCCGAGCCCAGGTACAGCGAGGCAGGCGCGCCCAGGCCGCCTGCGCCGATGATGAGCACATGCGCTGCCAGGATGCGCTCCTGGCCTTCGATGCCGATCTCGTCCAGCAGGATGTGGCGCGAGTAGCGCAGCAGTTGATCGTCGTTCATTCGCGTCTCCAGACGTGAAAAAGCCGGGCGCGGACCCGGCTTGGTGGGAGCGCGGACCCGGTCCGCGCTCTTCAGTTTTCCTTCTTTTCGGGCTCGCGCTCGGTCAGGGTCTTGCTGACCATGACGGGCTGGCCCTTGAGGCGGTTGAGCGCCTGCTGCAGCTGGAAGTCCTTTTCGGTGCCGAACTCGGGCAGGCGGCGCTCGGCCAGGGGTTTCTTGGCCTCTTCCTCCAGGCGCTTGCGGGCTTCCTCGCGGGCCTTCTCGCGTACTTCGTCCTTGACTTCGGCGCCCTGTCCGCTGGACAGGTGCTTTTCCAGGTCGGCCTCGCGCATGCGCAGGGCAGCGAACAGATCGCCTTCAGGGGTCTCGTCCACCATCACGTCAGGAACGATGCCCTTGGCCTGGATGGATTTGCCGCTGGGCGTGTAGTAGCGGGCCGTGGTCAGCTTCAGGCCCGTGTCGGGACCCAGCGGGCGAACGGTCTGCACCGAGCCCTTGCCGAAGGTCTGGCTGCCCATGATGACCGCACGCTTGTGGTCCTGCAGGGCGCCGGCCACGATTTCGCTGGCCGAGGCCGAGCCTTCGTTGACCAGAACCACCAGCGGCAGCTTCTTGAGCGAGGCGGGCAGGCGCTGCAGCGGGTCTCCCATGCCGCGGCGGGCATAGAAGCTGGGAGAGGCCTTGTAGGTTTCCTTGCTCTCGGCCAGCTGGCCGTTGGTGGACACCACGGTCACATCGGGCGGCAGGAAGGCTGCCGAGATGGCGACGGCCGCGTCCAGCAGGCCGCCCGGGTCGTTGCGCAGGTCCAGAACCAGGCCCTTCATGTTGGGTTCCTGCTTGTACAGCTCTTCGACCTTGCGCACGAAGTCGTCCACCGTGCGTTCCTGGAACTGGCTCAGACGAATCCAGCCGTAGCCGGGCTCGATGACCTTGCCCTTGACGGATTGCGTCTTGATTTCCTCGCGCGTGATGGTCACGGGGAAGCTGCGGCTTTCATCCTTGCGCAGGATGGTCAGCTGCACCTTGGTGTTGGGCTCGCCGCGCATGCGCTTGACGGCGTCGTTGAGCGACAGGCCCTTGACGGCCGTGTCGTCGATCTTGGTGATCAGGTCGCCGGTCTTGAGGCCGGCGCGGAAGGCGGGGGAGCCTTCGATGGGCGAGACAACCTTGATCAGGCCGTCTTCCTGCGTGATCTCGATGCCTACGCCGACGAAGCGGCCCGAGGTGCCTTCGCGGAATTCCTTGTAGGACTTCTTGTCGAAGTACTGCGAATGCGGATCGAGGCTGGACACCATGCCGGAGATGGCATCGGTGATCAGCTTCTTGTCGTCGACCGACTCGACATAGTCGGTCTTGATCAGGCCGAAGACGGCGGACAGCTGCTGGATCTCTTCCAGCGGCAGCGGGGTCATGGCACCGCGGGCCACGGTCTGCAAGGAAACCGTGGTCAGTGCTCCGGCGATTACGCCTACGGAAACCCAGCCGGCAATTTTGATTTTCTGGCCCATATCACCCCTTTAACCGCGTCAATATACACCCGCTTGGAAAGGCAAGCGCCCGCGTGGTTCCCTAAAAACGGCGCAGCAAGCGCAATTTCCGTAGCAGGCGCTCACCTCAGGCGGGTCAGGCTCAAGCCTTGCCCTGTGCGGCCACGGCGGCAGCCGCCTTGGCGGCAGCCTCGGCATCGCCCAGGTAGTAGTGGCGAATGGGCTTGAGATTGGCATCCAGCTCGTAGACCAGCGGAATGCCATTGGGCACGTTGACGCCGACGATGGCGTCATCCGAGATGCCGTCCAGGTACTTGATCAGCGCGCGGATGGAGTTGCCATGCGCGGCAACCACGACGCGCTTGCCGGACAGGATGGCGGGCGCGATGGACTCGTTCCAGAACGGCAGCACGCGGGCGACCGTGTCCTTCAGGCATTCGGTCAGCGGCACCTGGCTGGGGTCCAGCTGGGCGTAGCGCACGTCGCTGCGCTCGCTGCGCGGGTCCTGGGGCTCCAGGGCCGGCGGGGGAGTGTCGTAGCTGCGGCGCCAGACCAGCACCTGGGCGTCGCCGTACTGCTTGGCCATGTCGGCCTTGTTCAGTCCCTGCAGGCCGCCGTAGTGGCGCTCGTTCAGGCGCCAGCTGTGCTGCACGGGCAGCCAGGTGCGGTCCATTTCGTCCAGCGTGTGCCACAGCGTGCGCGTGGCGCGCTTGAGCACGCTGGTGAAGGCCAGGTCGAAGTCGTAGCCTTCGGCCTTGAGCAGGCGGCCGGCGTTCTTGGCCTGTTCGACGCCGGTGGCGGTCAGGTCCACATCGGTCCAGCCGGTGAAGCGGTTTTCGAGGTTCCAGGTGGATTCACCGTGGCGGATCAGCACGAGCTTGTACATGGCGGCTTTCTAAGTCTCTCGATGCGACAAAGCTGGGCTGTCGCGGGGGCAAAAGCCAGCATTCTAGAATTGACAGGTTTGCCAACCCAAGGAATGACGTGAAATTCATCATCGATAACTGGTATTTGATCCTGATCGCGCTGGCTTCCGGCGTGATGCTGCTGCTGCCCCTGGTGCGCGGCGCAGGCGGCGGCTCGCTGACGGCGGCGCAGGCCGTGCAACTGATCAACCGCCAAAAGGCCGTGGTCATCGATGTCTCCGAGCCCGAGGAGTACGCTGCCGCCCATGCCAATGGCGCCAAGAATGTGCCGCTGGGCCAGTTCGAGGAAAAGCTGCCTGCCACCGTGAAGAACAAGGCCCTGCCGCTGGTGCTGATCTGCACCAAGGGCAACCGCGCCTCGCGTGCCGAAGGCATTGCGAAGAAGCTGGGCTACGAAAAGGCCCAGGCCCTGGCCGGTGGCCTGAAGGCCTGGCGCGATGCCGGCATGCCGGTTGAAAAGGCCTGAAGCGCCTCCAGTTGATCACGATGGAAGCCGCTGCGCCGCGTCCCCGGCGCCTGCAGCCGGCAAGCCGCCCACTCGAAGAAAGTCGCATATGCAAGCCGTGAAGATGTACACCACCGCTGTCTGCCCCTATTGCATCCGGGCCAAGCAGATCCTCAAGTCCAAGGGCGTGGAGCAGATCGAAGAGATCCGCATCGATACCGACCCTGCCGCGCGTGACGTGATGATGCAGAGCACGGGCCGCCGTACGGTGCCCCAGATCTTCATCGGCGACCACCATGTGGGCGGCTGCGACGACCTGATGGCGCTGGACGCTGACGGTGGCCTGGTGCCCATGCTGCAAAGCTGAAACACGGGCACTGCATAATGCAGGCCCAGGTGCCCGCTGCGCAACCTATTGGCAGCGGGCATTTTGTTGGTGATTTTTTTGATGCCCTGGCCGCCGTGCCAGGGTTTTTTGCCCAGAAAGACTGATTCCATGGCCGAACAGGACACTCCCGTCTTCCAGATCCAGCGCGTCTACCTCAAGGACCTGTCGCTGGAGCAGCCCAATTCGCCCGCCATCCTGCTGGAGCAGGAGCAGCCCAGCGTGGACATCCAGCTCGGCGTCGAGGCGACTCCCGTGGCCGAAGGCATCTACGAAGTGGCCGTGACGGCCACCGTGCAGACCAAGATCCAGGACAAGACCGTGTTCCTGGTCGAGGCCAAGCAGGCCGGCATCTTCGAGATCCGCAACGTGCCCGAAGACCAGATGGGTGGCGTGATCGGCATTGCCTGCCCCCAGATCATCTATCCCTACCTGCGCGGCAACGTGGCCGACGTGGTCACACGCGCCGGCTTCCCGCCCGTGCACCTGGCCGAAATCAACTTCCAGGCCATGTACGAGCAGCAGCAGGCAGCCGCCCAGGCGGACGGCAACTCGCTGCCGCAGTAAGCCGGTACCATCCCGGCCGATGAGATTTGCGCCCAGGCGCGTCGCATCGCTGTGGTACAAGAAAAGAGGCCCAAGGGCCTCTTTTTTTCATCAACGTCGCTTCTTCAACGTCGGGCAGATATGAACATTGTGGTGATTGGTGCAGGCGCCTGGGGCACGGCGCTGGCAATGAGCGCGGCCTCGCGCGATGACGGACGTGTCGTGACGCTGTGGGCGCGCGACGCTGCCCAGGCGCAGGCCATGCGGGACAGCGGCGAGAACGCGCGCTACCTGCCGGGCGTGGCGCTGCCTGCCGCGCTGCAGGTGGTGCATGGCGAGATCGACGGCCATCTGGCTGCGGCAGACCTGATCGTGATCGGCACGCCCATGGCGGCCTTGCGCGAATGGCTGGGCCGCCTGCGCAATGTGCGGGCGCCCGTGGTGTGGCTGTGCAAGGGCTTCGAGGCCGTGCCCGCAGGCGCGTCGGCCGCCGCCCATGGACTGATGGCGCACGAGGTCTGCGCCGAGGTGGCGCCCGATCTGCTGTGCGGCGTGCTCAGCGGCCCCAGCTTTGCGGCCGAGGTGGCGCGCCACCAGCCCACGGCCCTGGTGGCGGCCAGCCGGCATGCCGAGGTCAATGACGCCCTGGTCGCGGCCTTCCATGGCGATGCCATGCGCGTCTACGCCAACGCCGACATCGTGGGCGTGGAAGTGGGCGGCGCCGTGAAGAACGTGCTGGCCATTGCCACCGGCCTGTGCGACGGCCTGCAGCTGGGCCTGAACGCCCGCGCCGCGCTGATCACGCGCGGCCTGGCCGAGATGACGCGACTGGGCCTGGCCCTGGGCGCGCGGGTGGAGACCTTCATGGGCCTGTCCGGCCTGGGCGATCTGGTGCTGACGGCCACGGGCGACCTGTCGCGCAATCGCAAGGTGGGCCTGCTGCTGGCCCAGGGCCGCACGCTGGAGCAGGCCGTGGCCTCGCTGGGCCATGTGGCCGAGGGCGTGTACAGCGCACGCACCGTGCTGGCGCGCGCGCGGCTGTTGAATGTGGAGATGCCGATCACCGAAACCGTGGTCGAGCTGCTGGACGGCCGGCTGCAGGCCGCCGAAGCCGTGCAGCACCTGATGGCGCGCGATCCGCGCGGCGAGTGATTCTTCGGTGTCCATGAAAAATGGCCCACACGCTCCCCTTGCTGCGCAAGGTCCACTGCCCCCAGAGGGGGCCGCTTTTCATCTTGGGGCGGCCCGGCGATGAAAAAGCCCCGGAGCTGGAAGGCCCCGGGGCTTTTTTGCGTCAGAAATCCTGGTGCCTGGCGCGCTACATGCCCAGTTACAGGCCCAGCTCCAGACCCAGCAGTTCCTCCACCGTCTGGCGGCGGCGGATGAGGCGGGTGCTGTCGCCATCGACCAGCACTTCGGCGGCCAGCGGGCGCGTGTTGTAGTTGCTGGACATGGAGCTGCCATAGGCGCCCGTGTCATGGATGACCAGCAGGTCGCCCACCGAGGCGCCTGCCAGCGCGCGCGGCAGCACTACGCCGCCGTCGCCCTGGGTGAACACGTCGCCCGATTCGCACAGCGGGCCGGCGACCACGGCATCGCGCAGGGGCATGGCCTGGCCGTCGCGGCGCAGCACTTCCATGCCGTGCCAGCTGCCGTACATGGAAGGGCGCATCAGTTCGTTGAAGCCCGTGTCGACCAGCACGAAATGGTTGCTGCCCGCGTTCTTGGTGGCGCGCACCTGGCCCAGCAGCACGCCCGACTCGGCCACCAGGAAGCGGCCCGGCTCGATCTCCAGGCCCAGCGCGTGGCCCACGATGGCCTCGGCGTCCTTGCGTGCCGCATCCCACAGGCCGTGGTAGTGGGCGGTGTCGATGGTGGCGTCGCCATCGCGGTAGGGAATGGACAGGCCGCCGCCGGCCGAGATGGCCTGCAGGTCATGGCCTGCCTGGCGGGTGGCGCGCACCAGCTCGACCATGGCGCCGCAGACCTGCTGCAGGTGGCCGTAGTCCACGCCCGAGCCGATGTGCATGTGCAGGCCGGCCAGCTTCAGGCCGCCGTCGCGGATGGCCTGCAGCGCCGCCAGCAGGTCGCTGTGCCAGATGCCGTGCTTGCTGTGCTCGCCGCCCGTGTTGGTCTTGTTGCTGTGGCCGTGGCCGAAGCCGGGGTTGATGCGCAGCCACACGGGATGGCCGGGCGAGGCCTGGGCCAGCTGGTGCAGCATGTCGATGGAGCCGGCGTTCACGGGCACCTTGTGCTCGGCCACGCAGGCCAGCGTGGCCTCGTCCATCACGTCGGCGGTGAACACGATGTCGCTGTGCAGGTCGTCGCCATGGCCGGCTGCGTAGCCGGCGGCCAGCGCGCGCAGGATTTCGCCGCGCGATACCGCATCCACCTTCACGCCCTGCTCGCGCATCAGCCGCAGGATGTGGATGTTGGAGCAGGCCTTCTGCGCAAAGCGGATGGTGTCGAAGGCCTTGAGCTGGGCGATGCGCGCGCGGATGGTGGCGGCGTCATAGACCCACAGCGGCGTGCCGTGCTGGTCGGCCAGAGTCCAGAGCTGGGCGGGCGAGAAGGGATTGGACATGGTGTCTCTTTCAGGGGAACTGCCGCGCATCATGGCGGATGGGAGTCATTCAGTCCAATGCTTGTTCTTATGGTGTCTATTTGATTTGGATATGCTCTGCCCATGCAAGACCCCGCGCTGCCGCACACGTCCCCCGAGCCCCGCATCTCCCATCGCCACCTGGAGGTGTTTCGCGCGCTCATGCTCAGCGGCAGCGCCACGGCGGCGGCGCAGATGCTGTACAGCTCCCAGCCCACCGTCAGCCGCGAACTGGCGCGCCTGGAAAGCCTGCTGGGCTATGCGCTGTTCGAGCGCGCTCAGGGCCGGCTGCGGCCCACGGCACGCGCCCTGTCGCTGTGGGCCGAGGTGCAGCGCAGCTGGCAGGGGCTGGACCGGGTGGTGGAGCATGCGCTGGCCCTGGGGCGTCCGCACCAGGCGCGCATCAACGTGCTGTGCCTGCCCGCGCTCAGCCATGCGCTGCTGCCCGCAGCGCTGGCGCGGCTGCATGCGGAGCATGGCCCCGTGGCCGTCAGCGTGGCCACGCAGGAGGCGCCGCTGCTGCAGGAGTGGATGGCCGCCCAGCGCTACGACCTGGGCCTGGCCGAACTGGCCGAGGCGCCGCCCGGCACGCGTGCTCTGGCTTTGCCCGCCATGGACGAGGTGGCCGTGCTGCCGGCAGGGCATGCGCTGGCGGCCCGCCCGGTGCTGGAGGCGGGCGACTTTGCGGGGGAGGGCTTCATCAGCCTGGCGCGAGACGACCCCTATCGCCAGCAGATCGATGCCGTGTTCGAGCAGGCCGGCGTGCAGCGCCAACTGCACCTGGAAACCCACAGCGCCGTGGCGGTCTGCGCCATGGTCCAGCATGGCCTGGGCGTGGCCATCGTCAATCCGCTGACGGCGCGAGTCTGCGCCGGGCCGCAGCTGGTGGTGCGGCCGCTGGCGTTTTCCATTCCCTTCCAGGTCCATGCGCTGCTGCCGCTGCACCGGCCGGCCGTGGCCGAGGCGCAGTGGCTGGTGGACGCGCTCGCCGCCGAGGTGGCCGCGGTCGCTTGAAGTGGGGTGGGCGACTTCAGCGCGCCGCGTCCTTCAGGCTGGCTGCGTTGTCTGCCGCCAGCTCGTGCGGCAGGCCCCACTCCATCCAGTCGTCGCCAAAGATCTCCACCGGGTGCTGTGTGCGGTCCGATCCGTTGCCGCAGGCCAGCTCGTCGCGGGCGCAGTAGCGGTCGCAACCCCAGCAGATGCGCTCGGGATGGGCGGGGTGGATGGGGAATTTCCTGACCATGGCATCCAGCTTGGACCGCCATGGCCGCCAGGGTTTTGCGCTGGATCAGAATTCCAGGTTGTCGATCAGGCGCGTCTTGCCCAGGCGCGCGGCGCCCAGGGCCACCAGTGGTGCACCGGCCAGTTGCGCGCCCTCGGCCGGCGGCTGCAGGTCACGGCGCAGGCGCACGGTCAGGTAATCGGGCTCCCAGCCCTGTGCGGCCAGGGACTGCATGGCCCATGCCTCCAGTTCGGCCAGCGGCGCCTGGCCTGCGCGCGTGGCGTCGGCCAGTTGCTTGAGTGCCTGCGACAGCGCCATGGCCTGCTGGCGTTCATCGGGGCTCAGGTAGCCGTTGCGCGAACTCAGCGCCAGGCCGTCGTCGGCGCGCGCCGTGTCGCCGGCCACGATGTTCACGGGCAGGGCGAACTGCTCGACCATGCGGCGGATCACCAGCAGCTGCTGGTAGTCCTTCTTGCCGAACACGGCCGTGCCGCCGCCGCTGGCGAAGAACACGGCCGAGAACAGCTTCATCACCACGGTGCACACGCCCGTGAAGAAGCCGGGGCGGAAATGGCCTTCGAGGATGTCGGCCAGCTGCGCGTCGGGCTGGATCTTGAAGGTCTGCGGCTCGGGGTAGAGATCGGCTTCGCGCGGGGCGAACAGCAGGTCGCAGCCTTCGCTCTCCAGCTTGGCGCAGTCCTGCGCCCAGGTGCGCGGATAGCTGTCGAAATCCTCGTGCGGCAGGAACTGCAGGCGGTTCACGAAGATGCTGGCCACGACGATGTCGCCGTGCTGGCGCGCGGCGCGCACCAGGGACAGGTGGCCATCGTGCAGGTTGCCCATGGTGGGCACGAAGGCAGGGCGGCCCTTGCTGGCCAGGATGGCGCGCAGGTCGGCGATGGAGTGGACGATTTGCATGGGGAAGCGGGAAAGCGGGGGAACGGGAAGCGGGAAGCGGAAAAACGGACCGTGCAGCCTGCCGGACTACCAGGCGTGCTTGCTGTCGTCGGGGAAGCTGCCGTTCTTCACGGCATGCACATAGGCCTCGAAGGCGCCCTTGACGCTGCCCGCATCGGCCATGAAGTTGTGCACGAAGCGGGCCATCTTGCCCAGGTTCACGCCCAGCATGTCGTGCAGCACCAGGACCTGTCCGGCCGTGCCGCTGCCCGCGCCGATGCCGATGGTGTGGCAGTGCGGCAGCTCGGCCGTGAGTTCGCGCGACAGCTGTGCCGGCACCATCTCCAGCACCAGCATGGAGGCGCCTGCATCCTGCAGTTCCAGCGCATGGCGGCGCAGCGTGGCCGCGCCCTCGTCGCTCTTGCCCTGGACGCGGTAGCCGCCCAGTGCATGCACGGTCTGCGGCGTCAGGCCCAGGTGGGCGCAGACGGGCACGCCGCGCTCGACCAGGAACTGCACGGTGGGCGCGGTCCAGCCGCCGCCTTCGAGCTTGACCATGTGGGCGCCGGCCTGCATCAGCTCGCAGGCGCTGCGCATGGCCTGCTCGCGGCTTTCGGCATAGCTGCCATAGGGCATGTCGGCGATCAGCCAGGCCGTGCCCTGCACGCGGTGCAGGCCGCGCGCCACGCTGGCCGTGTGGTAGCACATGTCCTGCAGCGACACGCCCACGGTGCTGTGCAGGCCCTGGCAGACCATGCCCAGCGAATCGCCGACCAGGATGCACTCCACGCCGGCCGCATCGGCCACGGCCGCGAAGGTGGCGTCGTAGGCGGTGACCATGGTGATCTTCTCGCCGGCCTCGCGCATCTGCGCCAGGCGCGGAAGGCTCACGGGGCGGCGCTGGGGCAGCGGCGAGGCCGGAGGGATGGTGCCGTAGGGCGTGCCGGCGGTGACGGGGGCTTGGGTCATGGGGCGCTCGGAGGGGGATGGAATTGCCGCGAGTCTATGCGATGCGCGCCGGGGGCACCTGTCCCTGAGCTGTCCTTTGCTTTTCCGTCACCTTTCGGGCAGGCCACGCCATCGGTGCCACAGCGGAGACAGCAGGGCCACGAGCAGGGCCGTGCTGGCTGCCACGGCAGGCGCGCCCATCAGCAGGTCCAGCCAGTGCTGGGTATCCGTCCAAGGGCCTGCGCTGCCGGTGGGGCGTGGCAACAGCAGTCTGGACCACTCAGACCAGGCGGCGGCGAGCCATATCAGGGCCAGCGACATGCCCAGGGCCAGCAGCACCGCGCCGGCCCAGGGGCGCTTGAGCACACGGATGCGCAGCCAGGCGACCGATATCAGCGCGGCCGGAAACAGCCCCAGCACATAGAGGTTGGTGATTCCCAGCATCCCGGCCAGCACGCTGCCAAGCAAGGTCAGGACCAGGCATGCGCCCCAGGCCACCAGCTGCATGGCGGGCATCAGGCGCACCAGCACCAGGGCCAAGGCGAGGAAAAAGCCAACGCTGGCGGCCGCAAGCAACTGGGACATCCTTGGCCATTCGTCGTCGCGGGACCTGTCAGCGCGCCGCAGATGGCTTTCCTGGTAGGCCGGCAGGGCCAGGCCGTAGCGCGGGTGCTGCCATTGCACATGCTGCGGCGGGCTCCACCGGCTGTCGAACCTCTCCAGCAGCATGAGCCACTCACGGTTGCTCTGGGCCAGATAGGTACCGAAGCATTTGCGCGGATCCGGCTCCAGATCCAAAGGCCTGCTGCGACCCAGGGCTGGTTTGCAGTTGGAGTTCTGCGCTCTGGATACCTTCTCGCCATTCCCTGGTTGCGGGTTCGCTGCCAGGTAGGCGCGCCATTCCTGGGCCAGGGGGGATTGCAGCGCGCTGCGGTAGCTGGCCAGCAGGTGCTCCGCCTGGTCCTGGGCGGAGCTGGCAGACTGGCGCACATAGCCTCTGGCCTGCAATGGCTGGCCGTAGCGCTCCAGCGTCGCGGCCATCGCGCCCTGGTCTCCGCGCATCAACCAGACCAGGGCCTGGATGCCCGGGTACTTCGCCGGATCGACCTCTTCCTCGCGCAGCACACGTATCCATTCCACGAGCATGGCCGCCTGGCGTGGCGCGGCAAGCGCCTCCAGGGCGGCGACTTGCTCGACAGTCTGGATCTGTGCACTGACATCCGTGTCCGACCATTGGCGCTGAATCCGTATTTCATAGATGGGCGAAAAGGCGATCGCAGGCGCGAACAATAGCGATAGGAACAAGGCTCCCCACAGGTACTCCCACCACAGGCCCCAGCGGCCCACGGGGGCGTGTTCGCGCCAGCGGTTGTGGATGCGCACGCGCAGCAACCACCACAGCGCCAGGCCGATCGCCACGATCCAGGCCACGACGGAGCCGATGTCCAGCGCCAATTGCTCGGGCGTTTGCTGTGCCGTGGACGCAACGCCGGGCAGGGACCCCATCCAGCGCGCGGGTTCGGCCATCCATTGCATCCAGATGCCCAGCACCAGCACGCACCACAGCAGCGCCAGCGGCAGATACCAGTGCAGGCGCAGCTGCCACAGCAGGGGGCAGCGCATCAGCACCCATTGGTCCCAGCGGTTCGTCATATCGGAAAAACGTGGCATGGCTCAGTCCCTCACGAACAGGCGGCGGGTGGATGCGGTGATGTCGCGGAAATAGCGCACGGGCATCTGTGCCTGCACGGCCTGCGCCAGGAACTGCGCTGCCGTGAACGGCACGTGAAAGCTCACGATGTGGGTCTGGCCGCTGAGCTGGTGCGTATGGGATGGCAGCTGGTCCAGCCAGGGGTTCAGTTGCGCCATGGCCCAGCCGGTCTCGAACTCGATGGCGCAGCCTTGCATGGCGGCAAAGCTCTGCCGAACGCTGCGCGGCTGGCCTTGCTCCAGGAACAGCACCTGGTCGGCCACCTTTTCCACCTCGTACAGCTGCTGTGAACTCAGCACCAGGGCCATGGGTTGCCAGGGCGAGCGCGCCAGCGACTGCAGATCGGTCAGCAGGGTCTGCTGGGCGTTGATGTCCAGATTGGCCAGGGGCTCGTCCAACAGCAGCACGCGCGGCCGGCACAGCAGGGCGCGCGCCAGCTCGAAGCGCATCTTGTAGCCCGAGGACAGCTGTTTCCACTGGTGGCCCCGGAAGGCGCGCAGCCCCAGCTGCGCGATGACCAGCTGTACCAGGCAGATGTTGCGTGGGCCCACGGCGCCATGGCTGCGCGCGGCGAATTGCAGATGGTCCATCAGGCGCCCGCCCCAGACGGCCGGGCGCTGGGGGATATAGGCGAGCTGGGTGCGCAGCAGGTAGGCATCGGCGGCAGGAACGCCCCAGTCCAGCTGCCCCGCGTCGGGCGCCAGATCGGCGGCCAGCAGGCGCAGCAAGGTGGTCTTGCCGTTGCCGTTCTCGCCCACCAGTCCCAGGATGGTGCCGGGCTCCACGGCCACATCCACCGGCCCCAGCGCAAAGCCGCCGCGCCGGTAGCGCTTGACCAGTTGCCGTCCCAGTATGCAGTGCGCACGGTACGCAGGGTGCGCACGGGGATGTGCGGAATCGGCCTGCAGCGCCTGGCCCGGGGCATGGGCGGCATGCAGGGCGTCGAAGGCCTGCTGCACCAGCGCGCGGCGGGGCTCTGCGCCGGAATCGGCAGCGAGGCCATCCCAGGCGTCCAGCGCAGTCAGCAGGCTCTGCTGCACGGCGGTTTCGGCCGGCAGGGCGGCGTCTATGAGTGCACGCCAGGCCCCATGCCATTGCTGGCTGGCGATCGCCTGTTCCACGGATTGCGCCCAGGCCGCCACGGTGGCCTGCGGGCGCGCGGGTGGTCGTGCCGATTCGATGCTCGATTCCATGAAGCCCTCCCTTTTTTCTGTGCTGCGCGGTGCGGCCATCCGGGGAGCCGGACAGTGCGATTCCCGGCGCGCGACGAGTCTATGCGATCCCGCTATGCTGTACTTCCCGCGACGGACGACAGGGCCCGCACAGGCCCTGCGGATGCGCTTCAACGGTGTTGCACCATGTCCGGTTCCTTACAGACATCTCCGCTTCTTCCCGCCGTGGCCTGGCAGGGCCTGCGCCAGGTCCATGTGCTGCAAAGCCTGTCCGACGAGCGCCTGGCCGAACTGGCCGCGCAATGCCGCTGGCAGCATCTGGCGCAGCACCAGACGCTGGAGGGCGCGTACACCGATCAGCGTCTCTACATGCTCGTGCAGGGCGGCTTGCGCGTCAGCAGCTATGCCCCCAACGGGCGCGGGCTCACGCTGGGCGAGATTGCACAGGGCGTGTTCTTCGGCGGTCTGCCGCAGCAGCAGGCGGGCTGCACGGCCATGCCCCTGGTGGTGGAGGCAGGCGTCCCCAGCCTGATTGCCTCGCTGGCCCATGAGGATGTGGAAGCCCTGCTCATGAACGAGCCCCAGGTCCTGCGCGCCTTCATCGGCCGGCTCAGCGACCTGGCCGTGGCGCTGGCGCGCCGCATGGTGGATCTGGGAACGCTGTCGGTGCGCAGCCGCCTGCATACCCAGTTGCTGGAACGTGCCGAGCGCGCGGGCATCGACCAGGGGCAGGCCCTGCTGGCGCCCGCACCCCGGCAGACCGATCTGGCGCTGCTGCTGGGCTCCAGCCGCGAGGAAGTGGCGCGCGAGATGTCGCGCCTGGTGCGCCTGGGCCTGCTGCGGCGCGAAGGCCGCAACCTGCGCATCTGCCATGTCGAAGGCCTGCGCGTGCTGCTCGAGGAAGCGCGCTGAGCCTTGTCTGCCGCGGCTGTTTCAAGCCGCGAAAAACACTGTTTCTAGAACGCGTGAATCGGCCTTCGGTCGAGGGGAGCACGGGTGAAAAGGCAGCGGGCCGCCCGGGCTGGATGCCAAAACACGTGAGAAAACGCACAGACGAAGAATGCTGCAGCGCCGCATAGTACGTCCATGCCGTGAGGAAATGAATGCCGAGCGGCCTTTTGAAAGGATCTGACATGCGTACCCTCTCCGCTGCACTGGCCGCCCTGACCCTGGGCCTCGCCGGCACTGCAATGGCCCAAGAAGCCGTTTCCCCCTCGTCCTCCGCCACCGCAGGCCTGAGCCGCGCCGAAGTGCTGGCCGACCTCGAGATGTGGCACCAGGCAGGCATGACCTACCTGCCCTCGCCCTCGGCTGACCGCGAAATCGGCTACAACTCGGCCGAATACCAGCGCGGCCTGGCCCGCTACCAGCAACTGCGCAGCGGCCCTGCCTACCGCGAGGCCGTGGCCCGCCTGGAAGGCCAGCACACCGTCACCCAGAAGTGATGTGAATGGATATGGGTCCGGCATGGTGCCGGGCCTGTTGGTGGAAAGCGTCCTTTCGGGACGCTTGGTTTGGCGCCCTTCGGGGCGCTTTTTTGTTTCCCTCGCTCTACACTGGGCGGCCCCGTGTCAGTGGCTGCTATCGATAGCGAAGCTGCTGATGCAAGTACAGCATGCGTTGACGGCCGTTTTGTGAAGTTTCTGATCGATTTTCCCAACCCCCATGACGGCTCGGCCGCCCGGCTGCGCCATGGCTTCGGGCCGCCGCTGCGCAGCCTGGCAGCCCATGCGCCCGAGCAGGTGCGCGGTGTGCTTGACGCCGTGCAGCAGGCTGCCCAGGCCGGCCTGTGGTGCCTGGGCTGGGTGCGCTACGAGGCGGCGGCGGCGTTTGACGCGGCCTACGCCGGCGCCCTGCATGCCACGCCGCCAGGCGAGCCGCTGGCCTGGTTTGCCGTCTTCGACGGCCCCCGGCCCTGGCCTGAAGACGCGGACGCGGTCGAGACCGGCCCTCAGGTGCAATCTCAGGTGCAATGGCAGCCCGGCCTGGAGCGTGCCGATTTCGATGCCGCCATTGCGCGCATCCACGAGGCGATTGCGGCCGGTGACTGCTATCAGATCAATTACACGGCCCAGTTCATGGGCCGGCTGCTGGGCGACATCCCATCGCTGTTCGCCGCGCTGCGACGTGCCCAGCCCGGCGGCTACGTGGCCTGCATGGACAGCGGCGACGAGCAGGTGCTGTCCGTCTCGCCCGAGCTGTTCTTCGACTGGGATGGCGAGCGCATCCTCACGCGCCCCATGAAGGGCACGGCGCCGCGTGGCGCCACGCCTGCACAGGACGAGGCGAATGTCCAGGCCATGCGGTCCTCGCCCAAGGAGCGGGCCGAGAACGTGATGATCGTGGACCTGCTGCGCAACGATGTCTCGCGCATTGCCGAGCCTTTCAGCGTCCAGGTGCCGCGCCTGTTCCATGCCGAACCCCTGCCCACCGTGTGGCAGATGACGTCCGACGTGCAGGCGCGCACGCGGCCCGGCACCGGCCTGGCGGACGTGTTTGCGGCGCTGTTTCCCTGCGGCTCCATCACGGGCGCGCCCAAGCGCCAGGCCATGCGGCTCATCCACGAGCTGGAATCGGGTCCGCGCGGCGTCTACTGCGGGGCCGTGGGCGTGGTGCGGCCCGGCACCACCGCGGGGCGCGTGCACGCCACCTTCAATGTGCCCATACGCACGGTGGTGGCGCGTGGCACGGAACTGCGCTGCGGCATCGGCAGCGGCATCACCTCGGGCGCCGAGGCGCCTGCCGAATGGCAGGAATGGCGCCACAAGAGGGCTTTTCTGGACAAGGTGTGAAAGGGCGTGCAGCCATGGCGGATACGGACTTCGATTTCGACATTCTGGAAACCCTGGCCCTGCGGGATGGCGGTTTCATCCACCTGCAGCGCCATGTGACGCGCATGCAGGACGCGGCGCGGCATTTCGGCCGGCCCTGCACGGATGCCGTGCTGGAGCAGGCATTGCAGCAACTGCGCCAGGCGCACGCCAGCGGCCACTGGCGCGTGCGCCTGGCGCTGGATGCCACGGGGCGGATACAGACCCAGGCGGCGCCGCTGCCGCCTTCGGCCACGCCTGTTCGGCTGGCGCTGGCCGACCGGCCCATCGCCAATGCGGTGGCGCGTGGCGACTGGGTGCGTTTCAAGACCTCGCGCCGCGCGCACTACGACAGCCTGCAGCCCACCGATGCCTCGGTGTTCGACACCGTGCTCCACAACGAGGACGGCGAGATCACCGAGGGCACGCGCGGCAACATCGCCGTGCTGCTGGCGGGCCGGTGGGTGACCCCGCCGCTGTCCAGCGGCCTGCTGCCCGGCGTGGGCCGCGCGGTGGCGCTGGACGAGGGCCGCGTGGTGGAGCACCCGGTACGGCTGGACGACCTGCCGCGCGTGCAGGCCTGGGCCTTCGTCAACAGCCTGCGCGGCTGGCTGCCGGCGGTTCTGCGCTGAATTGCAGGCCAGGGCCACGGGCGGAACTCATGGTTTTCAGGGATGGATTCCACAAGGCAATGTCAGACAATCGGTGAATATTGTTGAGCAATATCATTTTGATTGTTGGCTGATGCCCGCCTCCCCTGAGATCGATCCATGCATGAATTCCGTATTTCCCGCCGCGCGCTGATCAGCGCCGCGGCTGTCCTGGCGGCAGGGCCGCTGTGCGCCCAGACCACCTATCCCAACAAGCCCATTCGCGTCGTCGTCGGCTACGCGGCAGGCGGCTCGGTCGACCTGGTGGGGCGCGTGGTGGGTGACATCCTGGCCAAGCACCTCAATGCGACCGTCGTGGTCGACAACGTGCCCGGTGCCGCCGGCGTGGTGGGCGCGCAGCGCGTGGTCGGTGCCAAGGCCGACGGCTATACCCTGCTCGCAGGCTCCAGCAACGAATTGGCGGGCACGAAGTTCGTCAACGCCGCGCAGAAGTACGACCCGGCCACGGACCTGACCGGCATCGCGCTGACCGGCGTGCTGCCCAACCTGTGGGTGGCCGGCACCAAGATGCCGGCCAAGACCCTCGACGAGTTCATCGCCCTGGCCAAGGCCCATCCCGGCAAGTACAGCTACGGCAGCCCGGGCATCGGGTCCACGCCGCATTTCTCGGGCGAGCTGATCAAGAAGATGGCCGGGGTGGACATCGTCCATGTGCCCTACAAGGGCTCGGCCGCGATGACCAGCGACCTGGCGGGCGGCAACCTGGACTTCGCCATCGTCTCTCCCTCGGTGGCGGCTCCGTTCATCCAGAGCGGCAAGATCAAGGCCCTGGGCGTGACCACGGCCCACCGCATCGCCATGATGAAGGACGTGCCCGCACTGGGCGAGAACGCAGCGCTCAAGGGCTACGCGCTGAGCGGCTGGTTCGGGCTGGCGGGTCCCAAGGACCTGCCTGCCGATGTGGTGGCCAGCCTGCAGAAGGCCTTGAAGGCGGGCCTGGCCGATCCGGCGATGCGCGCGCGCCTGGAAGGCGCGGGCATCATTGCCCCCACGGGCGACGAAAACCTGGGCCAGATCATCCGTACCGACATGGGCAAGTACGCCGAACTGGTCAAGTTCGCCAGGATCACGCCGGAAAACTGAAGCACGGCCTGCCGCCATGAAAAACGCCTCGTTCCCCGAGGCGTTTTTTCATTCGGGCCTGTGCCGGGCATGCAGGGACAGCAGCCCCTCGAACGCATCGCGCAGCGGCTGCAGCGACGGGCCGGCAGGCGCCAGCCGTTGCAGCGCGCAGGATGCTGCCTCCAGCGTGGACAGCTGGCCCGGCGCATGGGCCTTGCGCAGCGCGCCGTAGCGCGACGCGGGAAGGTCGCCCTGCAGTGCCAGGCGCGGCAGGCCCTGCAGGCCGGGGTTGAGGTAGAGCATCTTGCGGCTCTTGCGCCAGGTGGCGTCCAGCACCACCAGGCGCAGGGCCTCGGGGCATGGCGCGGGCTGCGGCCAGGGCGCTTGCCTGGCCAGGCCCAGCTGGTCGCCGTGCGGTGTTTCCGGATAGAGCAGTACGGCCTGTCGCGGGGCGTCGCCCGCCTGCCAGGGCGCGTGCAGCAGTGCCTGCAACTGCGCTGGCTCGAAGGCCTCGCCCACCGCCAGGCGGCTGGCGGGCAGGCACAGGTGCAGCAGCCGGCCCGTGCCCTTGGCCTGCAGTTCTTCCTCGGGATGCTGGAGCACCAGCAACTGCACCGCATGCGGCACCGGCTGCACCAGGGGGCACAGGCAGGTGCGCTCAGGGCGCAGGCATTGTGCGCAGCGTGCGCGGGTGCTCACGGCGGACAAGGCCTGGCGCCTGCCTTACAGGCGACCCTTGTAGTAGCTGGGCTTGTCCATGTCGGCGATTTCCACGCTGAGCTGGACCATCATGCCGGCCGGCTGGGGCGTGAGGCGGCGCAGCACCGCGGCAATGCCTTCGGACAGTTCCTTCTTGGCCGTGTCGGTACGGCCCGCCAGCAGGCGCAGCTGCACGTGGACGAAGCCGCGATTGGCCGGTGCCGAGCCGATCTCGAACTGGCTGACCGGCAGCAGGCGGGCCTTGACGTCGGCCTCGTCCAGGATGCTGGGGTGGCCGCAGACGAAGGCGTTGAGTTCGGTCAGCAGTTGCTGGCCGGGCAGGCCGGCGAGGTTGTCGGTGTATTCGACGTAGAGATGGGGCATGGATGTCTCCGTTCCGGTGGTGAAGAGGGATTCAGGGCAGGGGTGGGGCCAGGCGCGAGACCTCGTCCAGCGCCGTCAGCAGCAGCTGCACGTCGATGCGCGTGTGGGAGGCCGACAGCGCGATGCGCAGCCGCGCCGTGCCTTCGGGCACGGTGGGCGGGCGGATGGCGGGCACCCACAGGCCGCGCTCGCGCAGGCCTTCCATCACCGCCAGGGCCGTGGCGTTGGAGCCTATGACCAGGGCCTGCACGGCGGTGCGCGAAGGCAGCAACTGCCAGCCCGTGCGCGCCAGCAGCGGCGTGAGGCCGGCGCGCAGCTCGGCAATGCGTTCGGCCAGGGCCTCGCGGCGCTCGTCCTCGGCCTCGATCAGGGCCACGCTGGCCTGCAGCGCGCTGGCCAGCATGGGCGGCGCGGCCGTGGCGAAGATGTAGCTGCGCGTCTTTTGCAGCAGCCACTCGACCAGCATGTCGCTGCCCGCGACAAAGGCGCCGGCCACGCCAGCGGCCTTGCCCAGGGTGGCCATGTAGAGCACGCGCGGCGAGGCATTTGCGCCCGTCAGTCCCGCCTCGGCCAGGCTGCCCCGGCCTTGTGGGCCGAGCACGCCGAAGCCATGCGCGTCGTCAAGCAGCAGCAGCGCGTCGTACTGCTCGCACAGCGCCAGCAGGCCGCGGATGTCGGCCACATTGCCGTCCATGCTGAACACGGCATCGCTGATGACCAGCTTGCGCCGGGCCGTGCTGGCGGCCAGTTGCGCGGCCAGGTCGCCCAGGTCGGCATGGGCATAGCGGTGGACCTGGGCGCGCGACAGGCGTGCGCCGTCGATCAGGCAGGCGTGGTTGAGCGCATCGGAGAACAGGGCATCGCCCGCGCCCACCAGGGCCGGCACGATGCCGGCATTGGTGGCGTAGCCCGCATAGAAGTAGAGCGCACGCGGCAGTTGCACGAAGTGCGCCAGCTGTTCCTCCAGCGCGGCGTTGGCCGTGCTGTGGCCGCTGACCAGGGGCGAGCCGCCCGAGCCCACGCCAAAGGCCTGGGCGCCCGCGCAGGCGGCGCGCACCAGGGTGGGGTGGCCGGCCAGGCCCAGGTAGTCGTTGCTGCAAAAGGCCAGCATGGGGTGGCCGTCCACCTCCATGTGGGCGCCGCTGGCGGCGCCCTGCAGCGGCGCCGTGGCGCGGCGGCGGCGGCGCAGGTGGGCTGCGTCGAGCTCGGCGATGCGCGCGGGGATGTCGTCCAGCCAGGAGCCGCTCATTGCCATTGCTCCGGCAGGGTGTAGGTGGTGGCGCGCGGGTCGGGGTGCTGCTGGAAGGGGATGTCGGCCAGCAGCGGCGCCTGCAGTTGCCGGTCCAGGTGCTGGCGCAGCCAGGCCATGTTTTCCTCGGGCACCAGCATGGCGGGGTCCACGCGGCTGGCAATCCAGCCGGCCAGGCGCAGGCCGCGTGCGCGGATGGCCTTGGCCGTGAGGGCGGCGTGGTTCAGGCAGCCCAGCCGCAGGCCCACGACCATGACCACGGGCAGGTCCAGCGCGCAGGCCAGGTCGGCGCCCGAGAGCTGGTCGGACAGCGGCACGAGAAAGCCGCCCGCGCCTTCCACCACCACGGCGTCGGCCTGTTCGGCCAGGCGCCGGTAGCTGTCCACGATGTGTGCGATCTCTATGGAGCGGCCCGCGCGCTGCGCGGCGATGTGCGGCGACATGGGATCGGGCAGCAGCACGGGGTTGTCGAGTTCGGGCGGCACGGCCAGGGTGGAGGCGGCGCGCAGCGCCAGCGTGTCCTCGTTGGCCCAGCCGCCCTGGCCGTCGGGCTCGGCGCCTGCGGCCACGGCCTTCATGCCCACCACGCGGGCATGGTGGCGGGCCAGCGCATGCAGCAGCCCGCAGGAGGCCAGGGTCTTGCCCACGCCCGTGTCGGTGCCGGTGACAAAGCAGCCAATGGTGCGGTGGGCGTTCACGAATGGTTCTCCTGGGCCAGGGTGTCTTCAAGGGCCGCCAGCGCGCTGGCGGCCAGGTGCTGCACGGCTTCTTCGTCCAGCAAATAGGGAGGCATGGCGTAGAGGGTGTTGCTGATAGGGCGCAGCAGCAGCCCGCGCTCCAGCGCGGCTGCGCTGTAGCGACGCGAGAAGTCGGGCAGGGAGGTCTGCACATCCCAGGCCCAGATCATTCCCTGGCGCCGTGCGTGGCGCACGCGGGCGTGCTGGTTCAAAGGGGCGAAGGCGCCGTCAAGCCTTTGCGCCAGCGCGAGGTTGGCGTTGATGGCATCGGTCTGCTCGAACAGCTCCAGCGTGGCCAGGGCCGCACGGCAGGCCAGCGGGTTGCCGGTGTACGAGTGCGAGTGCAGAAAGCCGCGCGCCACGGAATCGTCGTAGAAGGCGGCGTAGACGGCCTCGGTGGTCAGCACGGCCGACAGGGCCAGCGTACCGCCCGTCAGGCCCTTGGACAGGCAGATGAAATCCGGCCGGATGCCGGCCTGCTGGTGGGCGAACATGCTGCCCGTGCGGCCGAAGCCCACGGCGATCTCGTCCACCACCAGGTGCACCTCGTAGCGGTCGCACAGGGCGCGCGCCAGGCGCAGGTATTCGGGGTCGTGCATGGCCATGCCGGCCGCGCACTGCACCAGCGGCTCGACGATGAGTGCGGCCGTGGTCTCGTGGTGCTGCTCCAGCCACTGGCGCAGGCCTTCGGCGGCGCGCCGTGCCACATCGACCGGGCTTTCGCCGCCTTGCGCGCCGCGTGCATCGGGGCTGGGCACGGTGTCGGCCAGGCGCACCAGGGGGGCATAGGCTTCGCGGAAGATGGGAATATCGGTCACGGCCAGCGCGCCCACGGTTTCGCCGTGGTAGCCGCCGGCCAGGCCGGCAAAGCGGCTCTTGGCGGGGCGGCCCAGGTTGCGCCAGTAGTGCGCGCTCATCTTGAGGGCGATCTCGGTGGCCGATGCGCCGTCGCTGCCGTAGAAGGCATGGCCCAGGCCGGTGAGCGTGGCCAGTCGTTCGGACAGCTCCACCACGGGCGCGTGCGTGAAGCCGGCCAGCATCACATGGTCCAGTCGGGCGAGCTGGTCGGTGAGCGCGGCCTGGATGTGCGGATGGCTGTGGCCGAAGAGGTTGACCCACCAGGAGCTGACGCCATCCAGGTAGCGGCGTCCTTCGGTGCCGTGGAGCCAGGGGCCCTGGGCACGCGCGATGGCGATGGGGGGCGCGGCCTCGTGCCGCTTCATCTGGGTGCAGGGGTGCCACACAGCCGCAAGGCTGCGGGCGGCAAGCGATTGAGTCATCGCGCGATTGTCACACCGCAGCGCAGCTCACAGCTGCTGCGTGGGCACGTGGTGGCGCAGCTCGACCTGGCGGTTGGCATCGTCCACGAAGACCAGCTGGGGCCGGTGCTCGGCCACGTCGGTCTCATGCACCTGGGCAAAGGACGCAATGATCAGCAGATCACCCACGGCAGCACGGCGCGCGGCCGAGCCGTTGACCGAGATCATGCCGCTGCCGCGCTGGCCCTTGATGGCATAGGTGACGAAGCGCTCGCCGTTGTCGATGTTCCAGATGTGCACCTGCTCGTTCTCGACGATGTTGGCGGCGTCCAGCAAGTCCTCGTCGATCGCGCAGGAGCCTTCATAGTGCAGCTCGCATTGCGTGGTCTTGACGCGGTGGATCTTGGATTTGAGCAGGGTGCGGAACATGTTTTGTCTCTCGAGGGGGCGCTTGGGCGCGATCTTGACGGTGGCGGGGACTGGCAAAAAAAGCCACCAAGTCTATCTGCGAACCGCCAAACCCATGATGGCCGTGGAGTTGCTCTTCGGGGGCGGCTCTCTGGCAGGCCTGGCTTGAGGTCAGCCCAGATCCAGCACGCAGCCATCGCCGATGCTGTCGCGCCATACGCGGATGCGGCTGGGAGCGGGCTGCAGGTCGGCCAGGGAATCGGCAATGAACAGGCACAGGTTTTCCAGCGTGGGCTTGCCCAGGCCGGGGATTTCGTCGAGAAAGCGGTGGTCCAGCGCGTCGCCCAGGGTCTTCAGGCGCGAGCGCAGGTAGCCCAGGTCGATCACCATGCCGTTGTCCGGGTTGCGCGGGCCGGTGACGCTGACTTCGGCGTAGTAGGTGTGGCCGTGGATGCGGCGGCTGCTCTCGGTCTCGATGGCGCGCTCCAGCGTGTGGGCGGCGTCGAAGAAAAAGCGCTGGTGAACGGTGAACTGCATGGCAAAAATCAGCGGATACCGGTGAGCTTGTGGGTCTGCAGGCTCAGGCGCCAGGCCGGCCGCTGCAGGCATTGCGCTATGCAGGCGGCCGTGTTGTCGGCCTGCAGGACGTTGTCCATGGGCTGCAGGAAATAGTGGTCGAAACGGGTGCCGGCCTCGATGGCCTGCAGATCGAAGCCGGGCTGCGGCCAGACCAGCTTGAGCTCCTGGCCGCTGCGCTGCACCCAGTCGGCGCCCGCCTTGGGGCTGATGCACAGCCAGTCGATGCCCTCGGGCGCGGCCACGGTGCCATTGCTTTCCACGGAAATGCGAAAGCCGCGCGCATGCAGGGCCGCGATCAGGGGCTCGTCCACCTGCAGCAGGGGCTCCCCCCCGGTCAGCACCACCATGCGGTGCCGGCTGTCGCCGGCCGGCCACTGGGACAGGATGCGTTCTGCCAGGGCGTCGGCCGTGGCGAACTTGCCGCCCAGCGTGCCGTCGGTGCCCACGAAGTCGGTGTCGCAGAACTGGCAGATGGCGCTGGCGCGGTCCTGCTCGCGGCCGGTCCAGAGGTTGCAGCCTGCAAAGCGGCAGAACACGGCCGGCGTGCCGGCCTGGCCGCCCTCGCCCTGCAGGGTGTAGAAGATTTCTTTGACGCTGTAAGTCATGGTGCATGGAGGCCGGTGGTGCCGGCCTGTCGGTGTGCGCGTGCCTGTGTCCGTGCCCGCTAGACGGGCGTATAGGCCAGGCGCACGTAGATGGGCGCAAAGGCTTCGGCCTGGGTGATCTCGATCAGCGTTTCCTTGGCCAGCTCCAGCAGGGCGATGAAGGTCACGACCAGCACGGTCGATCCCTTCTCTGGCTGGAACAGGGTCTCGAACTCGACAAAGCGCCGGCCCTGCAGGGCCTTGAGCACCTGGCTCATGTACTCGCGCACCGAGAGTTCCTCGCGCGTGATCTTGTGGCTTTGCACAAGCTTGGCACGCTTGAGAATGTCGCGCCAGGCCGATTGCAGCTCGGCCACGTCCACATCGGGGAAACGCGGCTGCAGGTTCTGCTCGATATGGACCTGGGCCCGGAGGAAGTCGCGCCCGTAGTGCGGCACCTGGCCCAGCTGTTGGGCAGCGAGCTTGATCTGCTCGTACTCCAGCAGGCGGCGCACCAGTTCGGCGCGCGGGTCCTCGGCTTCCTCGCCATCGTCCTGCTTCTTGGGCGGCAGCAGCATGCGCGACTTGATCTCGATGAGCATGGCCGCCATCAGCAGGTACTCGGCCGCCAGCTCGAGGTTGCGGCTGCGGATTTCGTCGACATAGCGCATGTACTGGCGCGTCACGTCCAGCATGGGAATGTCGAGGATGTTGAAGTTCTGCTTGCGGATCAGGTACAGCAACAGGTCCAGCGGCCCTTCGAAGGCTTCGAGGAAGACCTCCAGCGCATCGGGCGGGATGTACAGGTCCTGCGGCAGGGCGAACAGCGGCTCGCCGTACAGGCGCGCCAAAGCCACCTGGTCGATCACGACCGGTGAATCGTCGCCAGGAGCGGGGGATGCGGCGCCGGCGCCCGCAGGCGCCAGTGCGGACTCAGCCTCGGCCATGCCTTGCTGCGCAGGCATCAGCTGCATGCGCACGGTGCCACAGCGAAACAGGCTGATGTGTCATTGCAGCCGAAATCAGGAGTTCGTCTGGTAGACGTAGGGTTTCTGGTCCACGCGGCCGGCGCGCAGGTCTTCCCAGACTTCGTGGTTCACGTCCTTGTCCCACAGCAGCGAGCGGCCGGCCAGCTGCTGGCTGGGCAGCTCGGGCTTTTGCTTCTTCAGCTCGTTGATGAAGTTCGTGGCGTCGGAACGGTAATCGGGGCGGCGAAAGAATGACATAGACTGATAACCTCTTGAATCGCGTGATTTTACCGGGACACCGCCGATGAACCTAGTCTCCCGTCTTCTGGGCGTTGCCGTGGCCGTGATGGGCATGCTTGGGCTGCCCGGCTGCGATCCCCAAAACATCAAGGAACTCGAAGAAGGCCTGTCCACCGAGGCCGACGTCCGCGCCCGCTTTGGCGAGCCCGAACGCATCTGGACCGAGCCCGACGGCTCGCGCACCTTCGAGTACAACCGCCAGCCCGCCGGCAGCCGCAACTACATGATCACCATCGGCACCGATGGCCGCATGAGCGCGCTGCGCCAGGTGCTGGCGCCGCACAACTTCGAGAAAATCCGCCCCGGCATGGACGAGGAGCAGGTGCGCCGCATGCTGGGCAAGCCTGCCAAGGTCACCACCTACCAGCTCAAGCAGGAAACCGACTGGGACTGGAACTACATCGATCCCCCCACGCGCGACATGGAGTTCACCGTGACCTTCGGCCCCGACGGCCGCGTGCTGCGCAGCGCCGGCCGCGAGAAACTGCACGGCGGAGCCTGACAACAGGTCCCTGCAAGCCCCTGCGGCGCGCTGTACCCTGCACGCCACAGCGCGCCGGGGCAACAGTCTCTAGAATCCGGGTTTGTACCTATGACACCCCATGGGTACGGTGAAGGCCCCGAACCGGGGCCTTTGCGACGATAGATCTGTCACCACCCCGACAATGTCCACGCCCTCCCTACCCGCTGCCGCGCCCGCTGCGCCTGTTTCGGCCACCGCTTCGCTGCGCCATGGCCTCTTCGAGGATGTCCAGGCCCTCTTCACCGGAACCCTGTTCGTGGGCATCGCCATGATGATGTTCGCCCAGGCGGGGCTTTTGACGGGCAGCACGGCGGGCCTGGCCTTCGTGCTGCACTACGCCACGGGCTGGCCGTTCGGCCTCATCTTCTTCGCGATCAACATCCCGTTCTACTGGTTTGCCTGGACGCGCGTGGGCCGCACCTTCACGGTCAAGACCTTCATCTGCGTGGGCGCGCTGTCGCTGATCACCGAAATGGGGCCGCGCCTCATCCACATCGACTACCTGCACCCGGCCTTTGCCGCGATTGCGGGCGGCCTGCTCATGGGCTCGGGCCTGCTGTTCCTGGCGCGCCACCGCTCCAGCCTGGGCGGCGCCACCATCGCCTCGCTCTACCTGCAGGACCGCTACGGCATCCGCGCCGGCAAAGTGCAGATGGCCATCGACTGCTGCGTGGTGCTGCTGGCGCTGTGGGTCGTGCCCTTCGAGCGCGTGGCCTGGTCGGTGCTGGCGGCCGTGATCATGGGCGTGTTCCTGGCCGTGAGCCACCGGCCCGGGCGCTACGCCGGGCAGTAGCCTCAGGGCGTCAGGGGCTGCCCATCGGGCGTGCGGTAGCGGACCGTGATGCCGCTGTTGTCTGCGGCTGCCCCGTCATCGCTCATCGCATCGACGGCCTTGCCCACTCCCTTGCCGACGATTTTTGCCGTGCCCACAGCCGCATCCGCGGCCAGCCCCACGGCCGAGGCCGTGACGCTGACCGCCGTGGCGGTCACGGCCACCACGGTGCAGCCGGACAGCAGTGCGCTGGCGCACAGGCAAAGAAAAGCCCCCAGGGCCGGGGACCGTGAGGGCTTGCGGGACATGGATGGCTTGCTTCAGTGGATACGCATGCCGGGGGTGGCGCCTGGGAAAGGCTCCAGCACATAGATGCCAGGATTGCTTTTCTCATCGGCGTGGCTGGCGGCCAGCACCATGCCTTCGGAGATGCCGAACTTCATCTTGCGCGGCGCCAGGTTGGCCACCATCACGGTGAGCTTGCCCTGCAGCTGCTCGGGCTGGTACATGCTGGAGATGCCGGAGAACACGTTGCGTGTCTTGCCTTCGCCCACGTCCAGCGTGAGCTGCAGCAGCTTGGTCGAGCCTTCCACGGGCTTGCATTCCACGATCTTGGCGATGCGCAGGTCCACCTTGGCGAAGTCGTCGATGCTGATGGTTTCGGCAATTTCCTCGCCACCGGGCAGGACCTTCTCGACCACGGGCTCGGGGGCCTCGAACAGGGCCTCCAGCTGCTTGACGTCCACGCGCTGCATCAGGTGCTTGTACAGGCCGATGGCATGGCCGGCGCCCAGCAGGTTCTGTGCGTCGGCGAACTGCAGCGGCGCCACGTTCAGGAAGCCTTCCACCTGTTCGGCCACGGCCGGCAGGATGGGCTTCAGGTAGATGGTCAGCAGGCGGAAGGCCTCGATGCAGGTGGTGCACACGTCCTGCAGGCGGGCGTCCATGCCTTCCTGCTTGGCCAGCTCCCAGGGCTTGTTGGCATCCACGTATTCGTTGACGCGGTCGCACAGCTGCATGATCTCGCGCACGGCGCGGGCCGTGTCGCGGTTCTCGAAGGCCTGGACGACGGCCTCGCTCTGGCCACGCAGCTGGGCCAGCAGGGCCTGGCCGTCTTCGCTGACCGTGCCCAGCTTGCCGTCGAAGCGCTTGGCGATGAAGCCGGCCGCGCGCGATGCGATGTTCACGTACTTGCCGATCAGGTCGGAGTTGACGCGGGCCATGAAGTCATCGGGGTTGAAGTCGATGTCTTCATTCTTGCCGTTGAGCTTGGCGCCCAGATAGTAGCGCAGCCACTCGGGGTTCATCTGCAGGCCCAGGTACTTGAGCGGGTCCAGGCCGGTGCCGCGGCTCTTGCTCATCTTCTCGCCGTTGTTCACGGTCATGAAGCCGTGCACGCAGATCTTGGTGGGCGTCTTGCGGCCGCTGAACTTGAGCATGGCGGGCCAGAACAGCGTGTGGAAGGTGATGATGTCCTTGCCGATGAAGTGGTACTGCTCCAGCGCGGGGTCGGCCATGTAGGCCTCGTAGTCCTCGCCACGGCGGTCCAGCAGGTTCTTGAGCGAGGCCAGGTAGCCCACGGGCGCGTCCAGCCAGACGTAGAAGTACTTGCCCGGCGCATCGGGGATCTCGATGCCGAAGTAGGGCGCGTCGCGCGAGATGTCCCAGTCGCCCAGGCCCTCGCTGGTCGTGCCGTCCGGGTTGGTGCGCACGCTGAACCATTCCTTGATCTTGTTGGCCACCTCGGGCTGCACGTGCTGGCCGTCCTGGGTCCATTCGGTCAGGAATTCCACGCAGCGCGGGTCCGACAGCTTGAAGAAGAAATGCTCCGAGCTCTTGAGCACGGGCTTGGCGCCGGACAGCGCCGAGTAGGGGTTGATCAGGTCGGTGGGCGCGTAGACGGCGCTGCAGACCTCGCAGTTGTCGCCGTACTGGTCCTTGGCGTGGCAGCGCGGGCATTCGCCCTTGATGAAGCGGTCGGGCAGGAACATGTTCTTCTCGGGGTCGAAGAACTGCTCGATGGTGCGCGTCTCGATGAAGCCGGCAGCCTTCAGGTCCCTGTAGATCTGCTGGGCCAGCGCGTGGTTCTCTGGCGCGTCGGTGTTGTGCCAGTTGTCGAAGGCGATGTGGAAGCCGTCCAGGTACTGCTTGCGGCCTGCGGCGATGTCGGCCACGAACTGCTGGGGCGTCTTGCCGGCCTTCTCGGCCGCAATCATGATGGGCGCGCCGTGGGCGTCATCGGCACCCACGAAGTTGACCGCGTTGCCCTGCATTCGCTGCGCACGCACCCAGGTGTCGGCCTGGATGTATTCCATGATGTGGCCGATGTGGAAGTTGCCGTTGGCGTACGGCAGGGCGGTGGTGACGAAGAGTTTGCGTGCGGTCATGGATGGCGGCTTTCTCGGGGGAACCTGACATTCTAGAAGGGCTGGGCGGTTGTGGGGCGGCGATGGCTTTTCCGTGCAGGCGGACATACGGGGAGTTGTTGAGGGCCTTCGCTGCGCCAGGCCTGTTGGCTGCAGGCGTCAGTTGGCGACCAGCGGGCGCTGCCAGCCCAGGAACTGCTCGATATCGCTGCGCCGCGCCAGCGCGTCGCGCCGGCCCAGGGCCATGAGTTCGCGGGTGAAGCTGCGCTCGAACAGCAGGTAGCTGGCCAGGGCGGCGCCGCGCGGGTCGCTGGCGTCCTGGCGCACGCCCAGGGCGCCCAGCAGGGTGCGCATGGGCAGCGGCAGCTGGCCCACATGGCGCGCGGCGATGGCGTCTATGCGTTCGGACGGCGAGATGACCAGCAACTGCAGCGGGCGCAGCCGGCTGCGTTCGCGGTCGGCGGGCGGGATCAGGGCCAGGGTCTGGTTGATGCGCTCGGCGCGCTCCACGTCCAGGGACAGGGCGTCCAGGAAGATGCTCGACAGCGTGTGGCCCGCGATGTGGGCCAGCGACGGGTAGCTTGCGCCTTCCGGCGGAGGCCTGGCCGGCGGCTCGGTGCGCCGGCCCGCGCCCACGACGAGGATGCGCTCTGCGCCCAGGTGGATGGCGGGCGCCAGCGGTGCGGTCTGGCGCATGGAGCCGTCGCCGAAGTATTCGGTGGCGCCGTCCAGCGGCAGCGGCGTGGCCGGAAAGATGAAGGGAATGGCCGATGAGGCCAGCAGGTGCGCGTGCGTGATCTGGGCGGCGGCGGCCTTGCGCTGGTTGCGCACCCAGGGCTGGAGCTGGTCCTGCGCCTGGCAGAAGGTCACATGCTCGCTGGTGGTGTAGCTGGAGGCCGAGACCGCCAGCGCACGCAGGTGGCCGTCCGCGATCAATTGCGGCAGGCGTTCCAGCGGAACCAGGCCACACGACAGCAGCCGGCCCAGCGGCTGGTTGTCCAGCAGCGAGCGCGGGCGCATGCGGCCCCAGCGCGCCAGGGCCCAGCCCAGCGACAGCAGGGTCAGCCAGCGCGCGCCGCTGCGCAGCACGCTCAGCGAGTCGGACAGGTAGATGTCCTCGGGCCGCAAGTTGCGCCAGATGCGCGACATGCGGCGCACGGCCCGGTCGAAATGGTCGCTGCCGCAGGCCAGGGCGGCCGCGTTGATGGCGCCGGCAGAAGTGCCGACCAGGATGGGGAAGGGATTGGGGCCATGCTGCTGGCCGCAGGCGCGGCGTATCTCGGCAATGGCCTCCAGCACGCCGGCCTGGTAGGCGGCGCGGGCGCCGCCGCCGCTGAGCAGCAGTCCGGTGCTGGGGGGAGGGAGGCTGGAGTCGGGTGAGGGCGCGGGATCGGGCATGCCTGGAGTGTGCCGCGCGCCGGCCGTCATCAGATCAGGGGATGACCCCGAAGGGATCAGGCCTTGGCCAGCAGGGAGCCCAGGTCCTTGCCGGAGATCAGGGCGATGCCCTGCTGCTTGGCCCAGGCGGCCGCATTCTCGGCCGGCGGCTGCAGCGACAGGTAGCAGACCGTGGCCGCATCGCGCGCCTGGCCTGCGGCCAGCAGGGCGCGCAGCGGCTCCATGCCGTGCACGCCGGCCTTCCAGCGCCTGGCGCTGGCCACGGTGGTGCTGCCTTCGCGTTCCAGCACGAAGTCGGCGCCGTCCTTGTCGGACAGGCGGGTGACGGTGTAGCCCTCGGCCTGCCAGGCGCGATCGAGCCGATCGGCGAACTCGCGCCAGCTTTGCTGGGCGGCGATCTCCAGGGCCTGCTCCACCTTGGCGGGGCTGGGCGCGCGCAGCTGGCGCCAGGCGGCAACGCAGCCTATGCCGAAGAAGGGCAGGGCGGTGATGGCGGCGAACGGCGCGATGTCCTTGGGCAGCAGCGCCGTGGACACCAGGGTCACCAGCGCGGCCAGCGCGATGCTGATCCACCAGCGCGAGCGCAGCAGGATCGCGAACAGGGAGTTGTGGGCCATCTTGAATTTCACGGGGCGGATCTTTCGCGGAAAAAGGCGGGAGAAATGGGAACAAAGCCAGCGGGGCCTGCATTGTCTCGCGCGGGCGAGGGCTTGGGGCCTTGGATAGACTATCCGGCTCTAGGAGTAATCAAAGCAATGGCAGTCACAGAACAAGCGCTCTTGGCCGCGCTCTCCAGCGTGCTCGACCCCCACACCGGCAAGGACTATGTGAGCACCCGCGCCCTGCGCAACCTGCAGGTCACGGGGGCCGACGTGGCCTTCGACGTGGAGATGGGCTATCCGGCGCAAAGCCTGGTGCCGGCGCTGCGCGGCCAGTTCGTCGCGGCGGCCAAGACCGTCGAGGGTGTGGGCAATGTCTCGGTCAACATCACGTCCAAGGTCGCCGCGCATGCGGTGCAGCGCGGCGTGCAGCTGCTGCCGGGCGTCAAGAACATCATCGCCATCTCGTCCGGCAAGGGCGGCGTGGGCAAGAGCACGACCACGGCCAACCTGGCGCTGGCGCTGGCCGCCGAGGGCGCGCGCGTGGGCATCCTGGACGCCGACATCTACGGCCCCAGCCAGCCCATGATGATGGGCATCTCCGGCCGCCCCGAAAGCCCCGACGGCAAGACCATGGAGCCCATGGAAAGCCACGGCGTGCAGGTCATGTCCATCGGCTTCCTGGTCAACAACGACCAGGCCATGATCTGGCGCGGCCCCATGGCCACGCAGGCGCTGGAGCAGATGCTGCGCCAGACCAACTGGAAGGATCTGGACTACCTGCTGGTGGACATGCCGCCCGGCACCGGCGACATCCAGCTGACGCTGGCCCAGCGCGTGCCCATGACGGGCGCCGTGGTCGTCACCACGCCCCAGGACATCGCCCTGATCGACGCCAAGAAGGGCGTGAAGATGTTCGAGAAGGTGGGCGTGCCCATCCTGGGCCTGGTCGAGAACATGGCGGCCCACGTCTGCACCAACTGCGGCCATGTGGAGCACATCTTCGGCGCCGAGGGCGGCAAGCAGATGGCGGCCGAGTACGGCATCGACTACCTGGGCGCACTGCCCCTGTCGCTGCAGATCCGCCTGCAGGCCGACAGCGGCAAGCCCACCGTGGTGGCCGAGCCCGACAGCGAGGCCGCGCAGATCTACAAGAAGGTGGCGCGCGACCTGGCCGTGAAGGTGGCGCTCAAGGCACGCGATTTCACGAGCAAGTTCCCCACCATCACGGTGAGCCAGGGAACCTGACCCTTCTGGCGCTGCCGGCATGAACCTGCTGACCTCGATGCGGTATCTGGCGGCGCTCAACGAGCACCGCCATTTCGGCCGCGCGGCGCTGGCATGCCACATCACCCAGCCGGCGCTGTCCAATGCGCTGCGCGCGCTGGAGGAGGAGTTCGGCACGGTCATCGTGCGCCGGGGCCGCTCGTTCGCGGGCTTCACGCCCGAGGGCGATCAGGTGCTGGCCACGGCCCTGGCCATGCTGCGGGCCGAGGAAGGCCTGCGCCAGGAACTGAGCGCCGGCGCGCTGCGCGGGCAGCTGCGCATGGCGGCCGTGCCCACGGCCATGCCCATGCTCACGCGCTTTGCGGCCCTGCTGCGCGAGCACCATCCGGGCATCACGCCCGTGGTGCTGTCCATGAGCTCGGCCGAGATCGAGAGCGGGCTCGAAGACCTGTCCCTGGACCTGGCCCTGGGCTACAGCGCGCGCATGCCGCCGCGCGGACCGCGCCTGCAGTCCTGGCCGCAGTACGAGGAGCACTACTACCTGCTGTGCCGCGAGTGCTGCGATGGGCATGGCGAGGGCCGGCCCTTTGCCTTTGGCGCCGACATCGCCTGGCGCGAAGTGGCCGGCATGCCGCTGTGCCTTCTCACCCCCGACATGCACAACCGCACGGTGATCGACGAGGCCTTCGCCGCCGTGGACATGGCCGTGCAGCCCGCCATGGAAACCAACTCCGTGCTGACCCTGGTGATGGCCGTGGCGCAAGGAACGGATGGCATGACCACCGTGCTGCCCGGCGCCATGGTGGCCACGGTGCGCCACATGCCGGGCCTGGTGGCGCGGCCGCTGCGCTCGCCCGAACTGGTCACCCCCATAGGCTTCATGGCCCAGCAGGGCGTGGCGCCCACGCGCGCGCTGCAGGCCGCGCTGCAACTGCAGGACGACGCCGGTTGGCGTGCGCAGTGCCTGCGGCATGCGGGGGCGCTGAAAGACTAGGCGGGCTGTGCAGTCTCTGGCGTGGCGTTCGGCGCGGCATTCAGTGCGGCGCGCACCACGTCGGGCGTGAACGGCGCGGCGTAGAAGCGTCGGCCGGTGGCGTCGAACAGCGCATTGGCCAGCGCGGCCGGGCCGGGGACCGAGGCCGATTCGCCAGCGCCCATGGGGGGCTCGTCCTGGCGCGGCATCAGCACCACTTCGATGGGTGGCAGGTCGCGGAAGCCGATGATGGGGTAGCTGCCCCACTCGCGGCTGGCCACGCCTTGCGCATTGAAGGCGACCTTCTCCATCAGGCTACGGCTCAGGGTCTGGATGACGTTGCCGTGGATCTGATGGCGCACGCCGTCGGGGTTGACCATCATTCCCGTGTCCTGGCCCACGACCAGGCGCCGCACGGCGATGCGGCCGCTGGCGGGGTCCACGTCGATGTCGATGACCCAGGCGGCCCAGGCCGCGCCGAAGCCGGGAAAGCGGCTGTGGATGTAGCGCGCATAGGCCACGCCGCGCCCGTGCAGCAGGCCGTCGGCGCCGGGGCGGCCCCGGCTTCCCGGCTGGCTTTGCTGCCAGCCTGCGTGGCGGGCCGTGGCCTTGATCAGCTCGACGGCGCGCGGGTCATCGAGGTGGCGAACACGGTAGTCCACGGGGTCGGCGCCGGCCGCATGGGCCAGCTCGTCGATCATGCAATCGTGGGCAAAGGAATTGGGCAGGGCCGAGACGCCGCGCAGCCAGGACGAGCGCACGATGGGCGCCATGTCATGGCAGGTGATGCGCTGGCTGGCGTAGCGGTAGGGCGGCACGGCGGTGCGGTCGCCCATCTCCAGCGTGCGCGGCTCGCCCGGGATGCGGCCGGTGAGCAGCAGGGCCAGCAGCGGCGCGTCGTTGGAGGGGTAGCGTACGGCAAAGTCGTAGGCCAGCAGTTCGCCCCGGGCATCGATGGCCGCGCTCACGTCCATGAGCTGGGCCGTGCCCTTGGGCTCCCACTGGTGTTCCTGCTCGCGCGTGAGCTGTACGCGCACGGGCGCGCCCACGGCCATGGACAGCAGGGCGGCGTCGGCGCAGACATCGTCGGCGCAGTTGCGGCCATAGCAGCCGGCCGCCTCCAGGCGCACGATCTCGATGCGGTCCTCGCCCAGTTGCAGCAGGCGGTCCAGGTCGGTGCGCAGCATGTGGGGGTTCTGCGTGCCGGCCCAGAGCTTGAGACGGCCCTCGCTGAAATCGGCCACGGCGCAGGACGGGCCGATGGAGGCATGCATCTGGTAGGGCCAGACGTAGCTGCGGCGCAGTTCGGTGGCCGCGCCCGTGCCGACGCCCGCGAAGGCATCGTCCACAGTGCCCTGGTCCACCAGCGAGCGGTGCTGGGCGGGATTGGCGCGTATCGCCGCAGCCAGATCGGATAAGTCAGGCGCCGGCGGCACGGCCTGCCATTGCACGCGCAGTGCGCGCATGGCGGCAATGGCCTGTTCCTCGCGGTCGGCGACCACGCCGACGAAGTCGCCTTCGGTGACCACCTGCACGTTGCCGGGCAGGTGGGCCACGGAGTCGCGCTCCACCGCCACCAGGCAACGGCCGATGAAGCTGCCGCCGTCGCGGCCCGGGTGCGGAGGGCGGATGACGCGGCCATGGCGCATGCCGGGCACGCGCACATCATGGACAAAGCTCAGCTCGCCCGTGGCCTTGGCGGGGATGTCCACGCGCGCCGCGCCACGGCCGACGAGCCGGTATTCGCTGGCGGGCTTGAGCTTCACCTCCTGATCGGGCGGGGCCAGCGTCAGCTGCAGCTGCTGGCCGCGCAGCAGATCGCCATAGCCGAGTTCGCGAGCATCGCTGCCATCGGCAAAGCGCACCAGGCCTTCGCGCGCCTGGAGCCGGTCCGCTGCCACGCTCCATTGCTGCGCGGCCAGCGCCAGCAACTGCTCGCGCGCCTGGGCGGCGGCGCGGCGCAGCGGCACGGCCGAGATCTGGATGCTGGCGCTGGCAATGGTCGGGCCCTGGTTGGGTGCGGCGGCCGTGTGGCCCAGCACCATGTCCAGGCGCTCCAGAGGCACTTCGAGTTCTTCCGCCACGATCTGCGCCAGGGCCGTGCGTATGCCCGTGCCCAGGTCCACATGGCCGTTGAAGGCCAGGGCGCGCCACCCCTGGGGCGCGGCTTCGTCGGCCAGCACGGCCACGAAGACCTCGGGCGTGGATTGCACATAGTCGGAGGCCGTGCCGGGCTGGCCGGGCGCAGGGCGCGGCGGCGCCACGGGCTGGCGCACCACGAGCAGGGTGTCGGCGCGCGTGAGCAGCTGTGCGTGCAGGGCTTGGGGCTGGGGCAGGTTCATGGGGCGGTGTTCTTCGCGGGCACGCCTTCAGGCGTGCCCTGTGCATGTTATGCACTCCGGGGCCGGCTGCGCAGGGCCGGCTCCATAGGCGCGTTGGCGCGGTGGGATCAACCTGCGGCGAGGGCGTCGGTGTCGGCGATGGCCTGGCCCAGCGGCATCACGGCCGCGTACTTCTGGGCCATGTCGAACAGGTTGGCCTCGTGCGGGCCCAGGGCGCGGTCGCCGCAGCAGTCGGCCACCACCAGCGGGCGAAAGCCCGACTGCATGGCATCGACCACGCTGGCGCGCACGCAGCCGCTGGTCACGCAGCCGGCCACCAGCAGGGTCTGCACGCCGCGCTGGGCCAGCCAGGGTGCGAGCATGGTGCCGAAGAAGGCCGAGGGCGTGCTCTTGCGCACCACGTATTCGCCAGCGGCCGGGGCCAGCTGGGGCACGATGGCGCTGTTGGGGCTGTCTTCCTTCAGGGTCAGCATGCCGGGCACCTTCAGGCAGAAGATGTTGTGGTCGGCATCGTCGTCCGAGAACACGATGCGGCTGTGCGCCACGGGCCAGCCGCGCTCGCGCGCATGGGCCAGCAGGTGCTGCGTCTGCGCGATGGCTTCGGGGATGTTGCCGCCGCCGAAGACGGCCGGGTCGGCAAAGCCGTTGACGAAGTCGATGATGAGCAGGCCGAACGGGGCCTTGAGCGGCAGCGGCGTGCCGAAGCCCTGGCGTGCGTAGGCAGAGATGTCGCCCTGCACGCCCTCGGTGGGAACGCTCTGCGTGCTGGTGGTGGCGGTTGTCATGCGATGTCCTTTCCTTGCTTGGACCTTTTGGCGGCGCGCGCCAGTCCTTCCTCGTCCTGCACCACGCCGTCGATGACCGTGGGCTTGCCGTCCAGCGCCACCGAGCAGTGGCGCATGGGGATGTCGATGTGGCAGGCCGTGGTGCGGCTGCCCCCGGCCTCGTTGTTGGGGCCCATGGACCACAGGAAGTTGCCCTCGAAGGCACGGGCGTCCATGCCGATGTGGGTTTCCTTGTTGTAGTGGGCCAGCATGGACCAGTGGGCGCGCGGCTGCAGCCCCCAGCCGATGTGGGAGACGGCATAGGCCTCGGGGTCCTCGTAGGAGGCCATGTACTCCTTGAGGATGTCGGCCTGCAGGCCGCCGCTGATGCGCGTGACGTAGCCCTTTTCGATGACGAGTTCGATGGGCTCGGTCACGTAGTCCTTCATGGGCAGCAGGATGTCGCCCCGGTCCAGCACCACGCGGCCGTTGCTCTCGCCCTCGTCGGGCCAGGTCAGCACGAAGCCGCTGGGCCAGTGGTCCCAGCGTCCGGGCTGGTCCACGAAGCCGTATTCGCAGATGGCCGGGAAGCTGCCCAGGCGGCAGCGCAGGTCGGTGCCCGCGGCCGAGGTGATGTGCATCTGCCCGGCCGCCTCGATCAGCTTGGACGCGGCCTGCACGCGCGCGCGGTCGCCCTCGGTGGGCACCAGGCGGCACAGCACCTCGGGCGGCTCGACGGCCAGCAGGATCTTGGTGCCGGTCTGCAGGATCTCGTGCTGCTCGGGCGAGAACAGCAGCGTCATCAGGTCCAGCACCAGGTCGCTGGCCTTGAGCGCGGCGATGGCGGCGGGGTTGCCGGTCAGCGGCGTCGTGCCCAGGTAGGCCAGCGAGTCGCGGCTCAGTGATTTTTCGGCGTTGACGGGCGGCAGGTCCAGGCGGTTGACGCGCGCACCCATTTCGCTGGAGGCGGCGATGGCGCAGCGCAGCGTCTGCGGGTGCGTGTCGGCGCCCGTGAGCACGGTGACGGTCTGGCCGGCTTCGAGCCGGGACAGCGTGAGCACCTGCTTCCAGGCGTGGATCAGATCGATATCGCTGACGGACATGGTCGGCTCCTTGATTGACTGGGATATGGGTGGTGGGCGCGTGAATTGCGCCAGAGACACCAAGCAAGGGCCGCCCCGCAGCGAGGGTGTCGTCCCCTGGGGGAAGCGGCGCAGCCGCTCAGGGGGGGCATATGCTTGCGCCGAGGAAATCGCCGAGCGCAGCGTAGAAGCCGGCCTCGTTGTCCCAGGGGATCATGTGGCCGGCGTTGGGCACGCGCACATGCTCGGTCTGGGGTGCCAGGCCTTGCCACTCGGCCACGTCCTCGCTGCGCACCACGTCGCCGCGCTCGGCCGTGACCAGCAGCAGCGGGTGCTGGATGCGGGGCAGGTCGGCATGGATGTCGTCACGGCCGAAGTCCTCGAAGCTCTGCACGATGGCCGGCTCGTGGCAGGTGTGCAGCCACTGGGCGCGCAGCTGGCGCTGCTCTTCGGTCCAGGTGGGGCAGAAGGCGCGCATGGCCTCGGCATCCATGCCCAGCGTGGCCTGGCGGATGGAGTCCACATACCAGGGCAGGGCGGCCGGGTAGGCGCGGCGGCCGGGGCCGGAGACCGGCGGATCGACGATGACCAGGCGCGTGAGCCCCACCGGCTGGCTGCGCGCGGCGCGCACGGCGATGCGCCCGCCCATGGAGTGGCCGACCAGCGCCCAGCGCTGCAGGCCCAGGGCCTGGGCGAAGGCGGCCACGTCGGCGGCCTGGGCATCGAGGCTGTAGTCCAGGCCCGGGCCGGAGGACGACAGGCCGCGCCCGCGCACGTCCAGAACATAGGTGTCGAACTGGCGGCCCAGGTGCTCGGCCACGAAGCCCCAGGTCACGGCCGGGCTGGTGATGCCGGGGATCAGGATGACGGCGTCGCGCTGCGCGCGTTCGCCCTCTGCGCCGCCGTAGCGCAGGTAGTGCTGGCGGATGCCGTTGGCGTGGACGTTGCCGCCGTAGCGGAATGTGCTGGGGGTGGGGGAGCTGGAGTGGCTGGTCATGCGTGTGTTCCTCAGGCCTTGGCTGCGCTGGTGCCGGTGTCGTAGGGGTAGGCGCCCGACAGCAGCGCGCCCGCGCCCGGCACCACGGGGTCCAGCCCCAGTTCCTTGAGGATGGCATAGGTGGTGGCGATGGAGGCGGTCAGCACGGGCTTGCCGGTCTGGGCCTCGACCTGGGCCACGGCCGGCAGCGAGGGCATCTGCACGCAGGCCGACAGCACGATCACGTCGGCGTCGGCGTAGTTCATGCCGGCCACGATGCCGGGCAGCTTGGCGGGGTCGTGGCGGCCCACGTCCAGGTTGTCGGGGATCTCCAGCGCGCGCCAGTCCACGATCTCGAAGCCTTCGGCGGCCACGTAGTCCATGACCAGCTGGGTCAGCGGAATCATGTAGGGCGCCACCAGGGCGATCTTCTTGGCGCCCATGACCTTGAGCGCCTCCACCAGCGCGCCGGCGCTGGTGATCACCGGGGCGGTGGCGCCATTGCTGGCCGTGCGCTCGGTCAGGCGCTGCTGCGAGACGCGATGGTAGCCCTTGCCCATGGCCATGATGGCCACCAGGCAGGCATAGCCCAGCACGTCCACGCGCGCGTCGCTCAGCTCCAGCGCGCAGCGGTCGCTTTCGGCGTCCATGGCGGCCAGCTCCTCCTTCTGGACCTTCTTCATGCGCATGCGGCTGGAGTGGAAGGTGAAGCGGTCCTGCGGGCGCAGCGTGGAGTGGGCCTGCAGCATGGCAGGCACTTCGGTCTCCATGGTGGTGTTGGAGCTGGGGACGATCTGGCCGATGCGGAACGTTTTGGTCATGGACTTGCCTTTGCGAAGTTTCGAGGGTTTCTGATCAGAATCAACTGAGTGTGTACGCTTTATTCTTGCAAAAGACGTGCCGCCTTGCAAATGAGAATTTTCTCGGGGTTTGTACTGATTTGGTGCAGAAATTGCACCAAAAATGGCGAACTTCAATTTATTCTGCCGCCCTATGGTGCATGCGTCGATTTGAAAAATTCAAGCGCATACACCTGAATTAAGTGTTTTGTTGCCTGGCACGCTTCCTGCTCTACACCCTGCAAGGACGCGCCGAAGCAACGGTTGCCCCGTCTGGCTTTCAACATTCCTGCAAGGAGAAAACTGTGTCTCAATCCCCTCGAATCGCCGTTGTCGGCGCCGGTCTCGGCGGGGCTGCAGCTGCCAAGCTGCTGCTCCAGGAAGGCTTCAATGTCCGCGTCTATGAGCAGGCGCCCAGCTTCTCGCGCCTGGGAGCCGGCATCCACGTCGGGCCCAATGTGATGAAGATCCTGCGCCGCATCGGCATCGAGGACGCGCTCAACGAGCAGGGCTCGCATCCCGACTACTGGTACAGCCGCCACTGGCAGACGGGCGACGTGCTGGCCCAGATTCCGCTGGGCGACTACGCCGTCAAGGAATACGGCGCCAGCTACCTGACCGTGCACCGTGGCGACTTCCATGCGCTGCTGGTCGAGGCCCTGCCCGACAGCGTGATGGCCTACGGCAAGTTCCTGACCAAGGTGGAGGACCGCGGCAACGTGGTGGTCATGCACTTCGCGGACGGCACGACCGAGGAGGCGGACATCGTCATCGGCGCCGATGGCGTGAACTCCCGCATCCGCGAGGAACTGCTGGGCCCGGAGCTGCCCAAGTACGCGGGCTACCTGGCCCACCGCGCCGTGTTCCCCACGCCCGAAGTCAAGGCCGGCATGCTGCCCTTCGACGCCTGCGTGAAATGGTGGAGCGATGACCGCCACATGATGACCTACTTCGTCACCGGCAAGGCCGACGAGTTGTACTACGTGACCGGCGTGCCCGTCGAGAAGTGGGATCTCAACGACCGCTGGCTGGAAAGCAGCAAGGAAGAGATGCGCGAGGCCTTCTCGGGCTGGCATCCCACCGTGCAGGCACTGATCGACGCCACCGTGGAAGTGACCAAGTGGTCGCTGCTCGAGCGCGATCCGCTGCCGCTGTGGAGCCGTGGCCGCCTGGTGCTCCTGGGCGATGCCTGCCACCCCATGAAGCCCCACATGGCCCAGGGTGCGGCCATGGCCATCGAGGACGGCGCCATGCTGGCGCGCTGCCTCAAGGAAGTCGGCGCGCACAACCATGAGCTGGCCTTCGCCCTGTACGAAGCCAACCGTGCCGAGCGCGCCAGCAAGGTGCAGCGCATCTCGCACGACAACACCTGGCTGCGCACCAACGAAGATCCGTCCTGGTGCTTCGGCTACGACGTGTTCAACGTGCCCCTGGTCGAGCCCAAGGTCAAGGCAGCGGCCTGATACTCGCTGCCTTGCCGGACGAGGGGAGGGGAGGGAATCCCCCCCTCCTGTCCGGCCGCAGAACGCCGACATCCTGAACCGCAGCCAAGTTGCAAGAGCCTCGTCCCATGGGAACCCCAGTCCATCCAAGCAGTACACCCAGCCCCATCCGCCTGCAGGTCAATGCACGCGCATGCGAGGTGCCGGCAGCGCCCGGGACGGCGCTGCTGCATGTGCTGCGCAATGACCTGGAGCTGAACGGGCCCAAGTACGGCTGCGGCCTGGGCGAATGCGGCGCCTGCACGGTGCTGATCGATGGCGTGGCCGCGCGTTCCTGCGTGATCCCCGTGCGGGCGGCCGTGGGCCGCGAGGTCACCACGCTGGAAGGCCTGGGCTCGCGCCAGTGCCCCGGCCCCACGCAGCAGGCCTTCATCGACTGCCAGGCGGCCCAGTGCGGCTACTGCCTCAACGGCATGATCATGACCGTGGAGGCCCTGCTGCGCCGCAACCCCAATCCCACCGAGCAGGAGCTGCGCAACGAGTTGCACCACAACCTGTGCCGCTGCGGCACACATGTGGAAATCATGCAGGCCGCCCTGCGCGCCGTGCAGCTGCGTGCGCAACGCGCCGCGCTGCAGGCGCCCCCCGGTTTTCCATCTTCCAGCGCGGGCGAGGTCCAGCCATGAGCCCGGCCGGCAACACTCCCGCCCTGCCTTCCGACCTGCTGCACGGCCTGGCGCTGCGCCCGCCCGTCGCGGCCTGGGACGGTCTGCGCTACCGGGGCAGCGTGCCCCTGCATGCACGGTTGCAGGACGCCCAGGCCATGGCCGGCGTGGTGGCTGCGGTGCAGCGCGGGCATTTTCTGGGTGTGGTGGCCGTGGCGCCTGTCCATGCCCGGCAGGCCGCTGCCAGCCTGGCCCCTGCCTGGGATGACCGGCAGGAAGCCAGGGCCGCCAGCGCGCCCCGTGCTGCCGACAGAGCCGACAAGGCTGGCAAGGCCGACCTGCCCGATGCCGGCCGCTATGTCTGGCGCATGGCGGCGCCCGCGTCTTGCGAGGGTGCCGCACGCGCAGCCGTGTGGTGCCTGGACGGCCATGCCAGCGTCTGGCTGCCGCCCTGCGACGCGGATGTGCGGCAGATGATCGGCCGAGAACTGGCAGCATTGCTGCAATGCCCCGAGTCCGCGCTGCGGCTGTTCAGCCTGCCAGCCACGGCGGCCGGCACCCCGCATGTGCTGGATCTCATGGACGCTGCGGCCGATGCGGCCCTGCTGTCCCAGGCCGTGGGCCGGCCTGTCAGCGTGGCCTGCGAGGCCTGGACTGCTGCAGGCAGCGCAGACAGCCGGGAGCTGGTGCTGCGCATGGATGCGCAGCCTTCGCAAGGGCTTGAAGCCGACACGGCGGTGCAGCCTCAGCCGGGCAATGCATCGCCGCAGCCAGACCTGCTGCTGTCCGACACGCCCTGGGCCGTGCGCCCCAGCATGGCGCGCCTGTTGAGCCAGCCCGAGCTGGCGCGCGCCGCGGCCCTGGCCACCGTGCTCGATGCCGGCGAAGTGCATGAACGCAGGCTGGCCGCCAGCCTGCGGCATGCCGGCGTCGATGATCTGAATGCCGCCCAGGTCTTTGCCCGCGAAAGCCACTGGCATGAGCAGGCGCTGGACCAGGGCCGTGACCCGCTGCAATGGCGGCTGCAGCACCTGCCCGAAGGCCCGGTGCGCGATCTGGCGCAGGAGGTGGCCGAGCGTGCGCAGGCATCGCAGCAGGCACCGTCCCACCAGGGCGCCGATGGCCGCCTGCTGGGCCGAGGCTTTGCCACCGCCCAGCTGCAGACCCTGGACGCGCAGGGCGCCGACCTCCATGCCTGGAGCGCCTGGGTGGCCGAGGTGGCCGTGCACCCGCAAACGGGCGAGATCGAAGTGACCCGCGTCGTGGCCGGCCATGACAGCCGCAGCCTGCAGGCGGCGCAGGCCGCCAGCACCCGGCCCGAGATCGTCCAGCAGGACCCGCAATTGCTGGCCGACGCGCGCCGGCTGCTGGGCGCGGCCCCCGCTTTTGACGACTGGGCAGGGTCCACAGCTTCCGCTGCTTCTTTCGATGTGATCGCCAAGCCCGGCTCCGACCTGGCGCAGCATGCGCCCGGCGATGTCGCGGTCATCCGCCAGGGCGATCTGGCGCTGGATGGCGTGGCCACGCTGCCCGCCGCCGCCGCCATTGCCAACGCCATTCACCATGCGACAGGCGTGCGCCTGCGCGAAGTGCCTTTCCAGCCCGAGCAGCTGCGCCTGGCGCTGGCGGGCGAGGGGGCGGACCAGGGGGTGGGCAAGCCCTCCATGGCAAAGCCCGGGCGCGGCTGGGGCTGGCTGGCCGCAGGCGCCGCAGGCCTTGCCGGCATGGCGGCCATGGCCTGGCCGCTGAAGCCAGCCCTGCCGCTGACCGACGGGCCCGACGTTTCCCTGTACTCGCCGCAGGCCCTGGAGCGCGGCCGCCTGGTGGCGGCTGCGGGCGACTGCGTGGTCTGCCACACGGCCCCGGGCGGCGCGGCCAATGCCGGCGGCTTCGGGCTGGAGACGCCGTTCGGCACCATTTACTCCACCAACATCACGCCCGACAACGAAACCGGCATCGGCCGCTGGTCCTACGCGGCCTTCGAGCGCGCCATGCGCCACGGCATCCACCAGGATGGCAGGCAGCTGTACCCGGCCTTCCCGTACACGGCCTTCGCCAAGCTCAGCGATGGCGACCTGCAGGCCCTCTACGGCTACCTGATGTCCCAGCCTGCCGTGAAGGCCAAGGCGCCCGAGACGCAGCTGGCCTTCCCCTACAACCTGCGCCCGGCCATGGCGGGCTGGAACCTGCTGTTCCACGACGCCACGCCCTTCAAGGCCGACCCCGCGCGCAGCGCCGAATGGAACCGGGGCGCCTACCTGGTCGAAGGCGCGGGCCACTGCGCGGCCTGCCACTCGCCGCGCAATGCGCTGGGTGCGGAAAAGACCGGCATCCACTACCTGGGCGGCGGCGAGGCCGAAGGCTGGACGGCGCCCGCGCTCAATCAACTGGCCGGGGGCAAGCTGCCCTGGAGCCGCGAAGAGCTATACCAGTACCTGCGCACCGGCTTCTCGGCCCGCCACGGCGTGGCGGCCGGCCCCATGGCGCCCGTCATCCACGGCCTGGCCCAGTTGCCCGAAGCCGATGTGCGCGCCATGGCCACCTATCTGATGGAACTGCCGGGCCAGGCCCCACAGGCACCACAGGCCGCCCAGGCCGCCCCGGCCATGCCGGCACCGGCGCCGGCCGCCGTGCAGGCGGCGGCGCCTGCGGCGCCACCTGCCATGGCCCTGGACCGCCACGCCAATGGCGAGCGCATCTACCAGAACGCCTGCGCCGTCTGCCATGAGGCGGGCAGCGGTCCCACATTGTTCGGCGTCAAGCCGCAGCTGGCCCTGAACACCAACCTGCATGCGGCCAGCCCCGACAACCTGGTCCAGGTGATCCTGAACGGCATACAGGCGCCGGCCGACGATGCGCTGGGCTACATGCCCGGCTTCGGGGACAGCCTGGACGACAGGCAGATCGCGGACCTGCTCGGATATTTGCGCGAACGATTTGCACCGGAGGAAAAAGCTTGGCCAGACGACACGAAGACGATTAACCGGCTGCGCATGCAGGCACAGGCGCATGCGCACTGAGGGCGGCAATGGGCAGCAATGGGCGGCGGCATGGGCGATGCCGCGGATATGGACACCTTGCCCTGGAATCTCTCCAGGGCCTGGGTCCTGACATCTGATGCTGGGGACGGGTGATGGGCAACAACGGACGGCGCTGTCGATGTGCAGCCTGTCCGCAATGCGCCCATCGCCCGGATGCAGAGACCGACATCCGGAAATTTTTCATCGGGCCATGGAGATGGCGCCGAGGGAGCGGTTCGCTCCGGATGTGTGAAGGGTGGAAGGCACGGCAGGAGACGGCAACACAAGCTGAACGGCCTTGCCTGGGAAAAGACAGATTCAACAATTGCGATGGCTAGAAAAGGAGTCCCTGCATGTCATCTACATACATTTCGGTGGAAAAAGGCATCCAGACAGCGGGTGTCGGCAAGTTCCAATATCGGCTGTTCGTCATCTTCGGGCTGGTCTGGCTGGCCGACGCCATGCAGGTGCTGTCCATCGGCTTCAGCGCGCCGTCCATTGCCAAGACCTTCGGCAAGACCGTGCCCGAGGCGCTGCAGACCGGCACCTTCTTCTTCATCGGCATGCTGATCGGCGCCTTCGTCTTCGGCCGCCTGGCCGACCGCATCGGGCGCCGCCCGGTGCTGATGATGGCCGTGGTGATCGATGCCTTCGCGGGCGTGGCCTCGGCCTTTGCGCCCGAGTTCGCCTGGCTGCTGGTGCTGCGCTTCATCACCGGCATCGGCGTGGGCGGCACGCTGCCCGTGGACTACACCATGATGGCCGAGTTCCTGCCCAGCGACCGCCGCGGCCGCTGGCTGGTGCTGCTGGAATCGTTCTGGGCCGTGGGCACCATCTTCCTGGCCATCCTGGCGCTGGTGGCCGTGTCCTGGGGTGACGATGCCTGGCGCGTGATCTTCTTCGTGACCGGACTGCCGGCGCTGATCGGCGTGGTGCTGCGCTTCTACATCCCCGAGTCGCCCATGTTCCTCAACCGCAACGGCAAGTCCGAAGAGGCCCGCAAGGTGCTGCAGCGGGTGGCCAAGGTCAACGGCACCACGGCGGAAATCCCCGCCCTGCAGCCTGAAAAGCAGGAACGCAAATCCATCCTCGCGCTGTTCAACGGCGACCTGCGCCGCCGCAGCCTCTCGCTGTTCCTGGCCTGGGCGCTGATCTCCATCGCCTACTACGGTGTCTTCGTCTACCTGCCCGTCAAGCTCAGCAGCGAGGGCTTCGCCTTCATGCGCGGCCAGGTCTTCCTGGTGGTGCTGGCCCTGGTGCAACTGCCCGGCTTTGCGCTGTCGGCCTATGGCGTGGAGCGCTGGGGCCGCAAGCCCACGCTGATCGGCTTTTTGCTGCTCAGCGCCGTCGGCTGTATGTTCTACAGCCTGGGCTCGTCGCCCTTCGTGGTCATCGGCTCCACCCTGCTGATGAGCTTCTCGCTGCTGGGCACCTGGGGCGCGCTGTATGCCTTCACTCCCGAGGTCTACCCCACCGACCTGCGTGCCAGCGGCATGGGCATGGCCGGCGCCGTGGCGCGCTTCGGCGGCCTGTTCGCCCCGGCCATCATTGCGCCCATCATGGCCACCCACTTCACCCTGGCCCTGGCCGTGCTGTCTGCCATGCTGGTGGGCGGCGCCCTGTCGATCTGGGCCGTGGATGTGGAATCGCGCAACCGGGCGCTGGATTGATGACGGCCTGAGCTGACTGAAAGGTCGGTTCAGCAAAAAGGCCAGAAGGATTTGTCCTTCTGGCCTTTGTTTTTGGGGAGGCTGCAACGGCTCAGTCGGCCTCGCCACCTTCCAGCATCTTCTTGAGCAAAAAATCCAGCGCCAGGCGCTCGGCCGGATTGAGCTTGCCGTAGGTGCTTTCGGTGATCTGCTTGGCGAAGGGCTCCATGTCGCGCACCAGGTCCTGGCCGGCCTCGGTGAGGTTGATGACGACCTTGCGGCGGTCGATGCGGTCATGGTCCACCTGCACCAGTTCGCGCTGCTTGAGCCGGTCCACCACACCGCGGATGGTGGCCTGGTCGATCACGGTGGCCTTGACGATGTCGGCCAGCGAGCTGCCGCTGTTGTCGCGCACGGAGCACAGCACCACGAATTGCGCGGCCGTGAGCTGCGAGTCGGGAATGTATTGCTGGAAGAGTGCAGTGTGGCGCTGATAGACACGCCGCAGCAGGTGGCCGATCTGGTCTGAAAAATGATAGCCATCCTGTGGCGTCATGGCTGATGGCGGGTGGTTCATGGTGCGCGTGAGCTTATCAAAATTCACACCAAATACCGTGTGATTTGCGACAAGCCGGGCGCATTTGCCAAGTGGCGCAAACCCGCGCTGGCTGCGGCATCCGCAAGGCCCGGGCAGCAGGCGCAGCACTGCCCGGCGGCTCATTTGCCGATTGAATGGCGCAATCATCCGTTTGAATTTGACGGCTTGCCCGGCAAGGCTTGAAATGGGCATCAGAGACAAAGCGCCAGCGGACCGGACCGCGCCGCTCCCCACAACGAAAGCCAGCAGGGACACCCATGCCAGCCACACAAGGGAAGATCATTCCCATTGCCGTCCTCAATGCTGCTGTTGCCGGCAGCGCACTCGGCGCCCATGAGCGCGAGGCCGTCGAGCACGCCATTGCCGTCCACGCCCTGCGCCCCGGCCCCCTGATCGAGTTGCTGCACGCCGTGCAGGACATGCTGGGCCATATCCCCGAAGCCGCCGTGCCGCGCATCGCCGATGCGCTGAACCTCTCGCGTGCCGAGGTGCATGGCGTCATCTCCTACTACCCCCATTTCCGCAGCACGCCAGCGGGCCGCCATGTGCTGCAGGTCTGCCGCGCCGAGGCCTGCCAGTCGCGCGGTGCCGACGCGCTGCTGGCCCACGCAGGCCAGGCGCTGGGCTGCGGATCGAGTGGGCATGGGCATGGGCATGCAACCAGTGCCGATGGCGCCGTCACGCTGGAGCCGGTCTACTGCCTGGGCCTGTGCGCGTCATCGCCTGCCGTGATGCTCGATGGCCAGCCCCATGCGCATGTCTCGGCCAACGGACTGGATGCACTCATCGCGCAATGCCGCCAGCCGGAGCAGGCCGGCGAGCCGGTGGCCCAGCCTGCGCATGCAGGGACAGGGGCAGAGGCAGGAGCAGGGGCAGGCCCCGGCGTGCGCGTCTATGTGCCCCGCGATGCCGCCGCGCTGGCCGTGGGGGCCGACGCCGTGGCCGGCGCCCTGCAGCGCGAGTGCGCGGCGCGCGGCCTTGCGGTGCAGATCGTGCGCAACGGCTCGCGCGGCCTGCTGTGGCTGGAAACCCTGGTGGAAGTCGAGACGCCCGAAGGCCGCGTGGCCTACGGCCCGGTCACGGCCGATGCGGTGCCGGGCCTGATCGATGCCGGAATGCTGCAGGGCGGCAGCCATGCGCTGTGCCATGGACTGACCGAGGCCATTGCCTACCTGGCGCGCCAGGAGCGCCTGACCTTTGCGCGCGTGGGCGTCATCGACCCGCTGGACCTGTCCGACTACGCAGCCCATGGCGGCTGGCAGGGGCTGGAGCGCGCGGCGCGCATGGAGCCCGCGGCCATCGTGCAGGAGGTGCTGGATTCGGGCCTGCGCGGCCGTGGCGGTGCGGCGTTTCCGGCCGGCATCAAGTGGAAGACCGTGGCCGCCGCAGCGGGGCCGCAAAAGTACATTGCCTGCAACGCCGACGAGGGCGACTCGGGCACCTTCGCCGACCGGCTGCTGATGGAAGGCGATCCCTACACGCTGATCGAAGGCATGGCCATTGCTGGCCTGGCCGTGGGCGCCACGCAGGGCCTGGTCTATGTGCGCAGCGAGTATCCGCATGCCATCGCCACCCTGCGCGAAGCCATTGCGCGTGCCGAGGCCGCAGGCTGGCTGGGCCGCAACGTGGCCGGCAGCGGGCGGGCCTTCCACATGGAGGTGCGCAAGGGCGCGGGCAGCTATGTCTGTGGCGAGGAAACGGCCATGCTGGAGAGCATCGAGGGCCGGCGCGGCATCGTGCGCGCCAAGCCGCCGCTGCCGGCCATAGCGGGGCTGTGGGGCCGGCCCACGGTGATCAACAACGTGATCACGCTGGCCACGGTGCCGCTGATCCTGGCGCGCGGTGCGGCCTTCTACCAGGGCTTCGGCATGGGCCGCTCGCGCGGCACGCTGCCGTTCCAGCTGGCCGGCAACATTGCGCGCGGCGGCCTGGTGGAAAAGGCCTTCGGCCTGAGCCTGCGCGAGCTGGTGGAAGACTTCGGCGGCGGCACGGCCACCGGCCGCACCGTCAAGGCCGTGCAGGTAGGCGGCCCGCTGGGCAGCTATGTGGCGCCGCCCGACTGGGATGCGCCGCTGGACTACGAGGTCTATGCCGCCAAGGGCAATGTGGTGGGGCACGGCGGCATCGTCGTGCATGACGACACGGCCGACATGGCGCAGCTGGCGCGCTATGCCATGGAGTTCTGCGCCATCGAGTCCTGCGGCAAGTGCACGCCCTGCCGCATCGGCTCCACGCGCGGCGTGGAGGTCATCGACCGCATCGTGCGTGCCGGCAGCGACCCTGCCGCCCACGCCAGCCAGGTGGCCCTGCTGGAGAACCTGTGCGACACCATGCAGCACGGCTCCATGTGCGCCATGGGCGGGATGACGCCGTATCCCGTGCGCTCGGCTCTGACCCACTACCCCCAGGACTTCGGCATCGAGTCCACCACGGCCGCAGCGGCTGCCTGACCGGAGAACACCATGCTCGACCATTTGAAGCAAGCCGACTGGGGCACGCCCGCCAGCCCGTCCGAACGCCTGATCACCCTGGAGATCGACGGCCGCGAGGTCTGCGTTCCCGAGGGCACCTCGCTGATGCGCGCTGCCATGGAAGGCGGCGTCAGCGTGCCCAAGCTGTGCGCCACCGACAGCCTGGAGCCCTTCGGCTCCTGCCGCCTGTGCCTGGTGCAGATCGAAGGCCGCAAGGGCTTTCCGGCCTCGTGCACCACGCCGGCCGAGCCGGGCATGAAGGTGCGCACGCAAAGCCCGCAACTGCAGGAGCTGCGCCGCGGCGTGATGGAGCTGTACATCTCCGACCATCCGCTGGACTGCCTGACCTGCAGCGCCAACGGCGACTGCGAACTGCAGGACATGGCCGGCACGGTGGGCCTGCGCGAGGTGCGCTACGGCTTCGACGGCGCCAACCATTTCAAGGGCCAGGCGCGCGCCGAGGTCGATGACTCCAACCCGTACTTCAGCTACGACCCCAGCAAGTGCATCGTCTGCAACCGCTGCGTGCGCGCCTGCGAGGAGACGCAGGGCACCTTTGCGCTGACCATCTCGGGCCGGGGGTTCGAATCGCGCGTCACGGCGGGGCAGGGCGGCAGCTTCATGGACAGCGACTGCGTCAGCTGCGGCGCCTGCGTGCAGGCCTGCCCCACGGCCACGCTGCAGGAAAAGACCGTGACCGAGCTGGGCCAGGCCGGGCACAGCGCCATCACCACCTGCGCCTACTGCGGCGTGGGCTGCGGCTTCAAGGCCGAGATGAAGGGCGAGCAGGTCGTGCGCATGGTGCCCTGGAAGGACGGCCAGGCCAACGAGGGCCATGCCTGCGTCAAGGGCCGCTTTGCCTGGGGCTATGCCACGCACAAGGACCGCATCACCCGGCCCATGGTCCGCGCGAAGATCACCGACCCCTGGCGCGAAGTGAGCTGGGAAGAGGCCATTGCCCACACGGCCAGCGAGTTCCGCCGCATCCAGGCGAAGCACGGCAAGGATTCCATTGGCGGCATCACCTCCTCGCGCTGCACCAACGAAGAGGCCTACCTGGTGCAAAAGCTGGTGCGCACGGCCTTCGGCAACAACAACGTCGATACCTGCGCGCGCGTGTGCCACTCGCCCACGGGCTATGGCCTGGGCCAGACCTATGGCACCTCGGCCGGCACGCAGACCTTCAAGTCCATCGAGCACACGGACGTGGTCATGGTCATCGGCGCCAATCCCACGGCCGCGCACCCGGTGTTCGGCTCGCGCATGAAAAAGCGCCTGCGCGGCGACGGCCGGCGTGCGGGCGCCAAGCTCATCGTCATCGACCCGCGCGAGATCGAGCTCGTCAAGTCGCCCCACATCCGCGCCGACTACCACCTGCAACTGCGGCCGGGCACCAACGTGGCCATGATCACCTCGCTGGCCCATGTCATCGTCACGGAAGGCTGGCTGGCCGAGGACTACATCGCCGAGCGCTGCGATGCCAAGTCCTTCGCGCAGTGGAAGGAATTCGTGGCCCGGCCCGAGAACTCGCCCGAGGCCATGGCCGAGGTCACCGGGGTGGCGCCTGACCTGGTGCGCGGCGCCGCGCGCCTGTATGCGCTGGGTGCCGAGGACCACGCGGCGGGCACTCCCGTCAACGCGGCCATCTACTACGGCCTGGGCGTGACCGAGCATGCGCAGGGCTCGACCATGGTCATGGGCATCGCCAACCTGGCCATGGCCACGGGCAACGTGGGCCGCGAAGGCGTGGGCGTGAACCCGCTGCGCGGCCAGAACAATGTGCAGGGCTCCTGCGACATGGGTTCCTTCCCGCATGAGCTGCCCGGCTACCGCCACATCTCGGACAGCACGGTGCGCGCCGAGTTCGAGGGCGCCTGGGGCGTGGCGCTCAGCCCCGAGCCCGGCCTGCGCATTCCCAACATGTTCGAGGCGGCCCTGGCCGGCAGCTTCATGGGCCTGTACTGCGAGGGCGAGGACATCGTGCAGTCCGACCCCAACACCCAGCATGTGACGGCCGCGCTCTCGGCCATGGAATGCGTGGTGGTGCAGGACATCTTCCTCAACGAAACCGCCAAGTACGCCCATGTCTTCCTGCCGGGCGCCTCCTTCCTCGAGAAGGACGGCACCTTCACCAATGCCGAGCGCCGCATCTCGCGCGTGCGCAAGGTCATGGCGCCGCTGGCCGGCTATGCCGATTGGGAGGTCACCCAGCTGCTGGCCAATGCGCTGGGCTACGCCATGCACTACACGCACCCGAGCGAAATCATGGCCGAGATCGCCGCGCTCACGCCCAGCTTTGCAGGCGTGAACTACGACAAGATCGACCGGCTGGGCAGCGTGCAATGGCCCTGCAATGACAGCACCGAAGAGGCCGGCACTTCCATCATGCACAGGGACCGCTTCGTGCGCGGCAAGGGCCGCTTCATCATCACCCAGTACGTGGCCACCGACGAGAAGGTCACCCAGCGCTTCCCGCTGCTGCTGACCACGGGCCGCATCCTCTCGCAATACAACGTGGGCGCCCAGACCCGGCGCACGCACAACAGCCACTGGCACAGCGAGGACCGGCTGGAAATCCATCCGCATGACGCCGAGGACCGCGGCATACGCGACGGCGACTGGGTCGGCATCGCCAGCCGCGCGGGCGAGACCGTGCTGCGCGCCACCGTCACCGAGCGCATACAGCCCGGCGTGGTGTACACCACCTTCCACTTCCCCGAATCGGGCGCCAACGTCATCACCACCGACAGCTCCGACTGGGCCACCAACTGCCCCGAATACAAGGTCACGGCCGTGCAGGTGCTGCCCGTCCCCCAGCACGCCCAGCCGTCAGACTGGCAGCGCGGCTTTGCGCGCATGCATGAAGAGCAGATCGGCCTGTTGCAAGCCGCGCAGGCAGGCAGCATGGCCGTGGCGGGAGGCAAGTGATGGACAGCGCCAACCTGGTCCGCATGGCCAACCGCATCGGCGAGTTCTTCGAGGCCATGCCCGAGCGTGACGAGGCTCTGCAGGGCATTGCCGAACACATCCGTAAATTCTGGGAGCCCCGCATGCGCGCCGAACTGGCCCGCGTGCTGGCCAGCCCCGACGAGGCCCAGGCGCTCAAGCCCATCGTGCGCGAGGCGCTGGTGCTGCATCCGCTGACCTTGCCGTCGGCGGCGCAGGCTTAGCCAAACCGCTTCTTCTTCGCCATCTCCCGCGCCAGCTCCACAAAGCCGGCAGCGGCCGGCGACAGGCGCTCCATGCTGCGCACGGCCAGGCCGGTGACGCGGCGCTGGCGGGGCGCGAGGCTGCGGTAGACCATGCCTTCGGGCGCCTGCTCGGGCACGGCCAGGCGTGCGGCAATGGCAATGGCGTGGCCCTGGGCCACGAAGCCCTGCATGGATGACATCTGCTCGAAGTGGTAGATGGCCGCAGGCTGGGCGCCGGCCTCGGCCAGGAAGCGGTCGATGTGCGCGCCCGACCCGGCCGAGGTGCGCACAAAGGCCTCGCCCTGCAGGTCGGCGGCTCGGATGCTGCGCTGGGCCGCCAGCCGGTGCGATGCGGGCAGCAGCGCCACCAGTTCGTCTTCCACCAGGGGCACGGTCTCGAAGCGCTCGTCGGGCAGCACGACGAAGCCGATCTCCACGCGCCGCTCCAGCAGCCACTTGACCACGGTGTCGTCGTTTTGCTCGTCGATCTGCACCAGCACGGCGGGCTGGCGGCGGCGGTATTCGGTGATCAGCGGGGGCAGCAGCCGCAGTGAAGAGGTGGCGCCGAACGAGGCCACGCGCAGCGTGCCGCGCGCCATGCCGCGCTCGGCATCGGCCTCCTGCCGCAAGGCCTCCTTTTGCTGGAGGATGTCGTTGGCGCGCTGCAGCAGCCGCGTGCCTGCGTCGGTCAGCGGGGAGTGGGGGCCTTCGCGGCGCACCAACTGCACCTGCAGCTCGCCTTCCAGCGCGCGCAGGGCATGGCTGACGGCGCTCTGGGTAATGCCCAGCAGCGCGGCCGCGCGCGAGAAACTGCCGGCGCGGGCCAGCGCCGCGAACACTTCGAGCTGGGTGAAGGTCATGGGATCACGTTGTCCAGGTCATGAGCATTCGCTCATTTGTCTATGAATCGATATGAGCACATAGTACGCGCCATGAATTTTCAACGCTTCTTCGGTCCCCACCTGCGGCTTGTCGGCATGGCCCTGCTGTGGGGCGCTTCCTGGCCTGCGGGCCGCGTGGTGGCACAGAACATGCCGCCGCTGGCAGCCGCCAGCCTGCGCTTCCTGCTGGCCGCCGCCGTGCTGCTGCCGTGGCTGTACTGGGCCGGTGGCATGGCGGGTCTGCGGCAATGGAGTGCCAAACGCTGGCTGGGCATGGCGGCCGCCGGCGCCACGGGCGTGTTCGGCTATGCGGCCTTTTTCCTCATGGGGCTGCAGCATGTGCCGGCCGGCAAGGCGGCCCTGGTGATCACGCTCAACCCCGTGCTCACGCTGGCGCTGGCGGTCTGGCTGTTCGGCGAGCGGCTCAACCGCACCATTGCCCTGGGCATGGCGCTGGCGGCCTGCGGCGCCGTGGTGGTGATCTCGCATGGCCAGCCGCTGGCGCTGCTGCAGGGATCGGTGGGCGCGGGCGAGCTGCTGATCCTGGGCTGCGTGGTGTGCTGGGTGAGCTACACCCTGATCGGCCGCTGGCTGCTCACGGGTGTCGATGCGCTGTCGGCCACGGCCGTGACCTCGACCATGGGCGCGGCCATGCTGCTGGTGGCCAGCCTGGTTGTGGAAGGGCCGGCCGGCCTGCAGGCTGCCGTGCTTGGCAACGGCACTGCCTGGGGTGCGCTGGCCTTCCTGGCCTTCGGCGCCACGGCGCTTGCCTATGCCTGGTACTTCGACGGCGTCAAGGCGCTGGGCGCGGGCGCGGCCTCGGGCTACATCACGCTGGTGCCCGTGATCGGCGTGGCGCTGTCGGCGCTGTGGCTGGGCGAGAGCATCGATGCCAGCATCGTGCTGGGCGGCGGCATGGCCGTGGCCGGCACGGCGCTGATGAACTGGGGGCGCAGGCCTGCGGCTGCGGTGCACGTGGTTGCCAAGCGCACCGCAGTCCAGAGCTGAACGGACCCCGTCCGGATCAATCCAGCGAGGCGCCCGAGGTGCGCACGCGCTCGCCCTGCACCTGGTAGTCGCGCGCCAGGAAGTCGCGGTATTCGGCGGGGCTGGAGGCCACGGCCACGTAGGAGAACGCGTCCACCTGGGTCTTGCGGAATTCGGGCTCCAGCAGCACGCGGCGCACATCGGCGGCGATCTTCTCCACCAGGGGCGCTGGCGTTCCAGCCGGTGCCAGCAGGCCGATGTTGAAGACAGCCTGGATGTCGCGCACGCCGGCTTCCTTGAAGGTGGGCACATCCGGCAGGGCGATGCTGCGTGTCTCCGAGGAAACGGCCAGGGCCTTGAGCTTGCCCGACTTGATGTGCTGCTCGATCACCGACACGCCCAGCACCGCTGCGTCGATCTGGCCGGCGATGACTTCGGGGATCAGCGGTGCGGCGCCCTTGTAGGGCACGTGCACCATCTCCAGCCCTTCCTGCTTGGCGAACATGGCCAGCGGCAGGTGCACGATGCCGCCCGCGCCCGATGAGCCATAGGTCAGCGGTTTGGTCTTGCCTGCCTGGCGTGCCTGAGCGATGAACTCCTGCAGCGTGCCGGCCTTGGAGCTCTGGGGCACGAAGAAGACCATGGGCACGCTGATCAGGCGGGAGATGGGGGCGAAGTCCTTTTGAGGGTTGTAGGGCAGCTTCCTGTACAGGTGCGGGTTCATGGTCAGCGACGCTTCGGTCGCGGCGAACAGCGTGTAGCCGTCGGGTGCGCTCTTGGCCACGTACTCGGCCCCGATGATCTCGTTGGCGCCTGTGCGGTTGAGGATGACCACGGGTTGCGACCAGACCTTGTTCAGGCGCGTGGCCAGCGCGCGTGCCAGGTTGTCCACGGGGCCGCCGGCCGCGTAGGGCACGACGATGTTCACCGGCTTGGAAGGAAAGGCTGCCGGAGCCTGGGCGTGTCCCAGGGCGGGCACGAGGGCCACGGTGGCGGTCAGCAGGGTTGCGGCGATGCGATGCAGGCTGGACATGGTGTGGGAAGCGGATACGGTGAAGCAGGCCGCACTCCAAGGGGCGGCCTGCTGTGGAACGGACGAACCGAAAAAAAATGGCAGGCCGGAAGGCCCCGGAAGGTGGCGGAGCCTCAGGCGCGCACACGCTCCATGCGTGTCAGCGGCAAGGACTCGCCTTCGCTGACTGCGGGCTGCAGCACGAAGTCGAAGCGCGTGCGGACGAAAGGCGCGTTCACGCCCAGCGACTCATAGCCGGCCGGCGCCACGCCGCGCTCCAGCTCGACGATCAGGCCGTCGCGCGTGGCGAAGGCGAAGTCGTCGTCCAGGTAGGTATCTCCGGGCAGGTTGACCTGGGTGGTCAGCGTGCGCATGCCGGGTGCAACCACGAGGAAGTGGATGTGGGCGGGTCGATGGCCGTGGCGTCCCAGCGCGTCGAACAGTTCCGAGGTGGGGCTGTTCGGCGGTATGGAGTAGCCGGGCGGCACATAGCTGCGAAAGCGGTAGCGGCCCTGGTCGTCGGCTTCTATGCGGCGGCGCAGCTCGTAGGGCTTCATGCCCGGGAAGAAGTGCGAGTAGCCGCCCTGGACATTGGCATGCCAGACATCGATGAGCGCATGCGGCAGAGGCTGGCCGTCAAGATCCAGCACCCGTCCTTCCATCACGAAGACCTCGCCCTGGGGTTCGCCCTCGTCCAGGCGCGCTTCCGCTTGCGACAGCGGTGCACCGGCCACGAACAGCGGGCCTTCGATGGCGCGCGGCGTGCCGCCCGCACGGCCGGCACGCGCATCGGCCTCGTCGCTGCGGATGTCCAGCAGCCGGTCGAAGCCCAGGCCTGCCGTGATCAGTCCCAGCTGGCCGCTGCTCCCAAGGCGGCCCAGCCAGTCCACTGCGGCCCAGAACTCGTCGGGCGTGACATCCATCTCGTCGATGGTGTGGAACAGATCGCTGACGATGCGCTGGGTCAGCGCCCGCACGCGGTCGCTGCCAGGGGCGATCTGCTTGCTGTTGACCAGATTCAGCAGCTGGTCCTGGGACAGTTCGGACATGTTTGTCTCCTCGTGGTTTTATGGGATGTCCTGGAAAAGAGAAGCGCTCAATCCATGCTGATGTTGCGCTCCGTGATCACCTTGGTCCAGCGCACGGACTCGGCCTGCAGGTGCCTGGCCGCTTCCTCGGGCGTGGAGCCCACGACTTCGGCGCCGATGGCCTTGAAGCGTTCGAGCACGTCGGGCTGCTTCATCTCGGCCACGAAGACCTGGTTGAGCTTCTTGACGATGGCTGGCGGCGTGCTGGCGGGCATGAAGACGGCGAACCAGGGCGAGACCTCGTAGCCCTTGATGCCGGCCTCTTCCATGGTGGGCACGTCGGGCATGCTGGACGAGCGCTTGGCCGTGGTCACGGCCAGGGCGCGCAGCTTGCCCGACTGGATGTGCGGGCGCGCCGAGGTGATGGAGTCGAACATGTAGTTGACCTGTCCGCCCAGCAGGTCGGAGACGGCCGGGCCCGATCCCTTGTAGGGGATGTGCAGGATGTCCACGCCGGCCAGCGAGTTGAACACTTCGCCTGCCAGGTGGATGGAGGTGCCGTTGCCGGCCGAGGCATAGGTCAGCTTGCCGGGCGAGGCCTTGGCGGCGGCCACCACGTCGGCCACGCTCTTGACGTTGGGCTGGGTGGAGTTGGTGACCAGGATGTTGGGCACCACGGCCAGCACGCCCACGGGGGCGAAGTCCTTGATCGGGTCGTAGCTGAGCTTGCGGTACAGCGGCTTGTTGGTGGCCATGCCGATGGAGGTGATCATCAGCGTGTAGCCGTCGCCGGGCTGCTTGGCCACGAAGTCGGCGCCGATGTTGCCGCCGGCGCCGGGACGGTTCTCGATCACGAAGGGCTGGCCCAGCGTGCGGCCGGCCTTCTCGCCCAGGGTGCGCGCGATGGCGTCCATGGCGCCGCCCGGCGGGAAGGGCACGATCCAGCGGATGGGCTTGCTGGGCCAGTTGGCCTCGGGGGCCTGCGCATGGGCGGCGGGCATGACGGCGGACAGGCACAGGCCTGCGGCTGCGGCGGTCAGAAAACGGCGTTTCACATTCACTTCAGTTGTCTCCGAACAATTTGGTCTTGGTTTGGGCTGTGCTCAGGCGATGGCCGAGGGATGCTTTGCCAGCGGCGTGACCTGGATGTCCATGTAGGGGAACAGCGGCAGGCCCTGCAGCAGCTCGTGCAGCTCGTCGTTGGAGGCCACGTCGAACACGCTGTAGTTGGCGTACTCGCCGACCACGCGCCAGATGTGGGGCCAGCGTCCGTCGTGCTGCAGCTGCTGGGAATAGGCCTTCTCGCGGGCCTTGATCTCGGCTGCCACGTCGGCGGGCAGGTCGTGGGGGATCTTCACGTCCATGCGGACCAGGTAAAGCATGTTTGTCTCCAGGAGGAATGAAAGGAATTCAGGTCGCAGCCCCGGTCCGGGCCTGCCCCATGTCGAAGTGCTGCGGCTGGCTGCCGGCCAGCGCGCGGTCGAAGCGCGCCAACTGCTGCAGGTCGATCTCCAAGCCCAGGCCGGGCCCGTCGGGCAGTTGCAGCTCGAAGTCGCGGATGGCCATGCGCTCGGTGACGATGTCGTCCACCAGCAGCTGGGGGCCGAACAGCTCGCAGTTGTAGTGCTGCCCGCCCAGCGTGGCAAAGACATGGGCCGAGGCGGCCGAGCCGATCGAGGTCTCCAGCATGGTGCCGCCGTACCAGCCGATATCGGCCGCCTGGGCAATGGCCGCCACCTTGCGCGTGCGCAGCAGGCCGCCGTGCTTGGCGACCTTGAGCGAGAACACATGGCTGGCCTGCTCGCGCGCCAGGCGCATGGCGTCGTAGGGCGTGCACACGCTCTCGTCGGCCATGACCAGGGCGCCCTGCAGCGTGGCGGTCAGCTCGCGCAGCGCGGGCACGTTCCAGCCGGCCACGGGCTGCTCGATCAGGGTCACGCCGGCATCGATCAATTGCGGCAGAAAGCGCCGCGCCGTGGCGCCGTCCCAGGCCTGGTTCACGTCCACGGTCAGCGTGGCGCGGCCCTGCAGGCCGCGTGCGATCTCGCTCACATGGGCCACATCGGCCTCGGGCGTGCGCGCGCCGATCTTCATCTTGAAGATGCGGTGGCGCTTTTGCTCCAGGCGCAGCTGGGCCTCGGCCAGGTCGCGCTCGATGTCGCCGCTGGCCAGCGTCCAGGCCAGGGGCAGGCTGTCGCGCTGCTTGCCGCCCAGCAACTGCCAAACGGGCAACTGCAGGCTGCGCGCCACGGCGTCCAGCAGCGCGATTTCCACGGCGCTCTTGGCAAAGGCATTGCCCTTGCAGGCCAGGTCCATGCGCGAGAGGCAGGCCTCGAAGCGCGCGCCGTCCTGGCCGATCAGGCTGGGCGCCAGGTGGTTGGCGATGGCATGGTGGATGCTCTCGGGCGATTCCTCGTTCCACGACGGGCCGCCGATGGTGGCGGCCTCGCCAAAGCCCGTGGCCCCGTTGCGCAGCCACAGCTGCACGATCACCGGGCTTTGCCGGCTGATGGAGCCGAACGACAGCTTGTGCGGGCGGATGGTGGGAATGTCGAGGATCCGCGCCTCGATGCGCTCGATCAGAAAACGGTCTTGCATGGCAATGGCTGGTGTCCTGGCTGGCGGCGGCTGCCGGCAATGGACACAAGCGTAAATCCATGCATTGTGTGGATCTATTGAATTATTTGTGAGAAATCATTCGATGGTGTCGATGTGTTGAATGCCTGCGCGGCAGGCAGGGGGCGCGGCAGCCTTGTGCTGCGCACGCCCTCTGGCGACGGGATCAGAAACTGCTGCGCAGCGTGACCATGATGCTGCGCGGCAGGCCGTAGTAGTTGCTGCGCGTGGCCGTGCCCACGCGCTCCCAGTAGACGCGGTCGAACAGGTTGTCGATGTTCACGGCCAGCTTGACCTGGGGGGTGAGCGGGTAGGCGGCATAGACGGACCAGACGCCGTAGCCGCCCGCTCGCCAGCGCACGGTGCCCAGGGTGTCGTAGAACTCGCTGACGGCGCGCACGCCCGCGCCCAGCTCCAGCCCCTGGGCTACGGGGCCGGCCACGCGGTAGCGCGCCCACAGGTTCACGCTGTGGCGCGGCGACATGGTGCTGAAGTCGGTGCCCGTCTGCGTGACGGTGCCCTGCAGGTATTTGGAGCGCATGTAGGCGTAGCTGGCCGCCACGTCCCAGCGCGGCGACAGCGATCCGACCACTTCGGCCTCGAAGCCTTCGGAGCGCACCTTGCCTGCGGGGATGACGAAGGCGGCATCGGCGGGGTCGGCCAGCGCGCGGTTGGTGTCCTGCATGCGGTAGACGGCGGCGGTGGCATTCAGGCGTCCGTCCAGCAGGCTGCCCTTGATGCCGGCTTCCACCTGCCGGCCCTCGCGCGGGGCGATCTGGCCGCCACCGGCCAGGCGCCCGCTTTGCGGCTGGAAGATGCGCGACTGGCTGGCGTAGAGCGTCCAGCTGTCGTTCAGATCGAAGAGCACGGCGGCGAAGGGCGTGAACTGGCCATCGACCTCGTAGCCCGAGCGCGTGTTCTGCAGCCGGTCCGAGGTTTCTGTCTTCCACCAGCTCTTGCGCGCGCCCGCCACCAGGGTGAGGGCCTGCGTGGGCTTGATGCGCAACTGGCCGTAGACGCCGCGCATGCTGGTGCGCGTGAGGTCGTCGGCAAAGGGCTTGAAGCTGGGCTCGGGGATGGAGGAGGGGTCGTAGTGGAACAGGTCGGCCGGCGTGTTCATGGCGCCGCGCAGCATGCGCAGGTGCATGTTGGAGCTGCGGTAGTCCGCGCCCGCGATGAAATGGTGCGTCTGCCCGGCCCATTGCCAGGGCGTGCTGTAGTAGATGTCGGCCGTGGTGTCGGCGTAGTCGCGGTCCACGGTCTGGGCCTGGGTGAAGCGGCTGATGCCGGTGTCAGAGACGGCCGAGTAGCCGTTGATGTACTTGTCGCGCTGCTGGCGCAGCACACGGCGGGCGGCCAGCTTGAACAGGCCGCCGCCGTCGAGCCGCGTCTCCGACTCGATGAAGCCGGCCAGCGATTCGGGCGCGGCGCGGCCCCAGTCGGCGGCAATGGCCACGTCGCGCGGAATGGGGGCCAGCCTGCCGTCGGCGTGGGCGGGCAGGCCGGTGTCGTAGTTGCCCCGGCCGCGCTGCCAGGTGGCGCCCACCGAGACCGTGCTCTGGGAAGTGACGTCCAGCTCCACCGTGCCGTACAGGGCCTGCTTGTGGCCGTCCATGGCCATCACGGGGCTGCCGAAGTTCTCGTGCAGCGCCACCACCCGGCCACGCAGGCGGCCATCTTCGGACAGCGCTCCGGTGACATCCACCTCGGCCCGCTTGCGGCCCCGCGAGCCCAGGCCGATGGCGCCCTGGCCCTGGTAGTCCGGCAGGGCGCGCTTGCGCACCAGGTTGAGCATGACGCTGGGCTCGCCCGCGCCCGAGAACAGCCCGGCCGGCCCGCGCAGGGCCTCGACCCGGTCGAACAGGGCCAGGTCCAGCGTTTCCTGGGTGGCCGGGTTGCCGCTGACGGTGAGACCGTCCAGCTGGTAGGTGGAGGACTGGTAGCCGCGCGAGAGGATGTCGCTGCGCCCGCCCGTGCTGCTTTGCCGGCGCACGACGATGCCGGGCACCACCTTGGCGGCTTCGGTGAGCTCCACGAAGTTCTGGTCATCGAGCCGTGCGCGCGAGATCACGGATACGGACTGCGGCGTCTCCCGGGCCGTCAGCTCGATCTTGGTGGCCGCGCTGGCATAGGGCGCCCGGTAGCTGCCCGTGCCTTCCGTGCGGCCGTCGCGCAGGGCCGTGGCCGTCACCCGCACTTCGTCCAGCGCGGTCTGCGGGCGCGCCGGGGCGGGGCGCAGCAGCCAGCCGCCCTGGGGCTGGGCAGAGGCTTGCAGGCCGCTACCGGCCAGCAGGCGCTGCAGTGCCTCGGCCGGCTCCAGGCGGCCCTGGACGGCGGGCGCGGACTTGCCTGCGAGCAGGGCGCTGTCGGCCGCGATGCTGGTGCCGGTGGCGCGCGCCAGGGCCTTGATGGCGTCGGACAGCGGCTGGGCCGGCAGGTCGATGTCGGCAGGGGCGGCCAGGGCTGGCGTGCAGGCCAGTGCCGCCGCGCAGGCGAGCAGGGACAGGCAGGCGCGTGCCGGGCGAAGGGAAAGAGGGCGGGCGGGCATGGCGGGAACGTTCTCCTGGGTATCGGTTGTGCTCGCCTGTATGACGGGGCAGCCCGCCGGATCCCTGATGTGCGTTGGCCGCTTTTTTTCAGTTTTTCCGGATTTTTTCCGGCGCCGTGCTGCGCGGGGCCAGCCAGGTGGCGCCGTCGCGCTCCTGCACGCGCACGGCGGCGATGCGCGGTAGCGCGTCCAGGAAGCTCTCCACATCGGCGCGCTGCACGGCGGCCGTGATGCGCGGCCCGCCCGTGCCGTCGGCTACGGCCGCACGCACGGGCTGGCGGCGCCAGCGCGACAGCGTGGCCGCGATCTCGCCCAGCCCGGCGCTGTCGAAGACGATGAGGCCGCGTTCGATGGACGAGAAGCTGTCGCGCGCATCGCGTTGCACGCGGCGGGGGAGGGGGCTGGCGTGGGCGCCATCGGCTCCGGGTGCGGCACCGGGGGCGGCACCGGCGCTTTCGTCCGGCAGTTCCCCCACTTCGCCCGCCTGCAGCAGCAAGGACGGTTCTCCGTCACCACCTTTCACCGCCAAACGCACCGTTCCATGCTCCACGCCCACCCGCACCAGGCCCGGCAGGCGGTTGACGGTGAAGCGCGTGCCCAGCACGGTGATGCGGGCCTGGCCGGCGGCGATGGTGAAGGGGCGGCCTGCATCCCTGGCCACGTCGAACAGGGCCTCTCCCTGCTCCAGCACCACGGCGCGCTGGCGGCGCGTGTAGCGCGTGGCGATGCGGCTGGCCGGTCCCAGGGTCAGCACGCTGGCGTCGGGCAGGTTCAGCACGATGCGTTCGCCAATCGCACTGTCGCGGGCCAGGGCGAACACGGTGGTGTCCTGCCATTCAAGCCAGCCGCGCCATGCCAGCAGGCCCGCCGTGCCCAGGCCGGCAACGCCCAGCACGCCGCGGGTGATGATCGCGCGGCGCGCGTTGCTGCGTGTGTCGCGGCGCTGGCGTGCGGCGGTGTCCACCGCCGTGGCCAGGGCCTCGGTGCGGGGCGTGGAGTCGAAGTCCTGCCACAGCGCCTCGAAGGCGGCGTATTCGGCGGCGTGGCGCGGGTCGGCGTCCATCCAGCGGCGCCAGGCAGCGGCATCGGCGGCGCCCGGCCGCGCTCCCGCATCCCGGTGCATGCGTATGAACCAGCGCGCGGCCTCCTCGCGCGGCGTGCTCATGGCGCGAGCAGCTCGCGTGCGGCGCGCAGGTCCAGCAGGGCGCGCATCAGGTGGCGCTCCACCATGTTCAGGCTGATGCCCAGCATGGCGGCAATCTGGGGCTGGGAGTGGCCTTCCACCTTGCACAGCCAGAACACCTCGCGGCAGCGCGCAGGCAATCCCTGGATGACACGCTGCACGGCGCCCAGGCGCTGCTGCAGGTCGGCCAGCATCTCGGCCGAAGGCGCCGTGAAGGCTTCCTGCAAGGCGATTTCGTCCGCGCGTGCCACCGGGTGCTGCGCGGCGCCGGCCTCGCCTGCCAGCTCGGGCAGGGGCACGAAGCGGCGCTCATGCGCCATCTGGTCGGCCAGCACGGTGCGCGCCACCACGCGCAGGTAGGCATGCGGCTGGGCGATGCCTTCGTGCCGGCCGCTGAGGGCGTAGCGCACGAAGGCGTCATGCAGCACATCCTGCGCGCGGTGGATGCAGCGCGTGCTGCGCCAGATGGCGGGCAGCAGGCGGCCATAGGCCCAGTGCAGGTCCAGGCCCAGCCAGGCGGCAGGAGTCGGATGGCGTGTCATACAAGCAAGCGGGGAGGGAAGGCAGGCGGGCAGGGCGGGACGAAGTGCTGGCATTCTAAATGAGACTTTTTCTCATTTGTTGCCGCCCGTTTGCCACTTGTTCACCACCCGTTTGCCGGCCGCAGGCGCGCCGGCCGGCGGTGCCGCTACAGCAGCTCCGCCGGGCGCGTCTCCGATGCGCTGCGGCAGGGAAGGGTGATGCGAAACAGCGAGCCGCCCTCGGGCCGGTTGCTGGCCACGATGGTGCCGTCCATGGCGTCGATGATCTTGCGGCAGATGGCCAGCCCCAGGCCCGTGCCGCCCGAGCCGTTGCGGGTCTTGCTGGACTGCACGAAGGGCTGGAAGATCTTGTCCAGCTCCTGCGGCGGAATGCCCGGGCCCTGGTCGGAGAAGGCGATGCAGATGTCGCCCTGCCCGTCGATGCGGCCCTGCACATCGATGCGCCCGCCGATGGGCGAGAACTTGATGGCATTGGCCAGCACATTGCGCACCACCTGCTGGAAGCGCACGGGGTCGGCCTTGGCGATCAGCGGGGCGTCGTCGAGTTCGAGCCGCAGGTCGATGAGCTTGTGCTGCTGCTGCGGCTCCAGCTCGCGCACGACCGGCCGGATCA